>USMR01000120.1 GCA_900555815.1 uncultured Collinsella sp. | reverse complement strand
GGCAAGGGTCAGCACGACGAATATGAACAGGCCGACGCCCGCGATGCTCGGGACGAGCGTGCGAACGATAGCGAGCTCGGACATAAAGGCGCGTTTCATTTCGAAGCCCCTTTCAGCATGAGGCGCAGATAGTCGTCAATGGTTGCCCGATCGCAGGGAATCTCGGGGAAGGCCTCGAGCGTTTCGCGACGGTTGGGCACGAGCACGTCCACGCTATAGGCGTGGTGGGCGGCACGGGCACCTTCGACGCAAGCCATAAGCTCGGCGGCCTGTGCTTGGGTGCAGTGGGCGATGCCGGCGCGGTCGGTAATGTCCTCGCGCGGCAGATCAAACACAATCGAACCGTTATCGATGCAGATGATGCGGTCGGCGGCACGATCGAGGTCGGACGTAATGTGGCTCGAGAGCAGCACGCTGTGCTGGCCGTCGGCGACAAAGGCAAGCAGCTCATCGAGCAGCTCCTCGCGTGCCATGGGATCGAGGCCCGCGGTGGCTTCGTCCAAAACGAGCAGCTTGGCATTGTGGCTGAGTGCACAGGCAAGCTGCAGTTTCATGCCCATGCCGCGGGAGAGGTCCTTGACCTTTGTCTTGGGATCGAGGCCAAATCGGTTGATGAATCCGGCGAACGTTTCGCGGTCCCATGTGGGGTACGTCGGGCCTACGAGCGACTCGATCTGGCCCACCCTGAGCGTGGAGGGGAAGGGGCACGTGTCCAGGACAAGACCGACGCGGGAGCGTAGATGGCGTTGCGATTCATCGGGCGCGTCGGCGCCACAGCGCTGCCCAAACAGGTGCACCTCGCCGGCATCGAGCTTTATAAGCCCGAGCGCGGCGCGAATGGTCGTTGTCTTGCCGGCGCCGTTTGCGCCTACAAAGCCAACGATCTGGCCGGGCTCCACAGCGAGCGTGACGTCGCGTAGTGAAAAGCGGTCGCTCACACGGCGTGAGATGCCTTTGAGTTCTAAAAGGTTTTGCATGGTATAGCCTTTCTTTCAGATGGCTACTGCATGGTTTCGGGGGCTACCAGGTCGAGCATCTCGTGCAGTTTGTCGCGCGTGACGCCCAGGGTTTCGGCTTGGCTCGCCGCTTTCGCAAGTAGCTCTTCGATATGGCAGAGCTGGTTTTCGCGCAAGAGTTCCTGGTTGCCCTCGGCGACAAAACAGCCCTTGCCCTGCACGGTGCAGATAAACCCGAGCTGCTCCAGGTCGGCGTAGGCGCGCTTGGTGGTGATGACGCTCACGCCAAGATCGCTCGCGAGTGCGCGGATGCTGGGAAGTTTGGCTCCCGCAGCGAGCGTGCCCGATAAGATCTGAGCTTTGACTTGCGAGGCTATTTGCTCGTAGATGGGCTTGTCGCTCGAATTGGATAGGATGATGTCCACAGCGGCTCCTTAGCTGTTGGGCTACACGTGTATATAACCGGTAAGCACAGTATATATACACTATGCACAGTTATGCAAGAGGTAAATACGGATTGCCCGCTCGTTCATTCATCTCAATCTGTAACATCTGGAACCGATTTGGACGGCTACCTGTTACAGATTGAGATTTTGCTGGCGGGCCCCACCTGGTTGTCTCAATCTGTAACAACTGGAGAAGATTTTGGCTGCTAGATGTTACAGATCGAGACATTGGCCACCCGTCTATTCTTACATCTCAATCTGTAACAGATAGACCCGTTTTGAGTGGCTAGATGTTACAGATCGAGATCTTTCTGGGACGCCCACCTGTTTGTCTCAATCTGTAACAGGTAGAGGTTCAAAAACCGTCTAGATGTTACAGATCGAGACAAACTGCTGCGGAGTGCCGCCATCGACTGCTACCCCATGCCCCAACTGATGAATTTGTCCTGATAGGTGCCCTATGACGAGATTTCGCGGCTACAATAGTACGGTTACAACGACGTAATGCACTCAATGCAAGAAAGGATCCGCATGGCAAGCCTGTCGGATGAAATCTCGTCGCGCCGCACATTCGCGATCATCAGCCACCCGGACGCCGGTAAGACCACGCTTACCGAGAAGCTGCTGCTCTATACCGGCAGTATCCAGACCGCCGGCTCGGTCAAGGGCAAGAGCTCGGCCAAGCATGCCGTCTCGGACTGGATGGACATCGAGAAGGAGCGCGGCATCTCCGTCACCTCCTCGGTGCTGCAGTTCACCTATAACGGCGCCTGCGTCAACATCCTCGATACCCCCGGCCACCAGGACTTCTCGGAGGATACCTACCGTACCCTTATGGCCGCCGACGCCGCAGTCATGGTCATCGACGGCGCCAAGGGCGTCGAGGCCCAGACCAAAAAGCTCTTTAAGGTTTGTACGCTGCGTCACATTCCCATCTTCACCTTTGTGAACAAGCTCGACCACGAGGCTCGCGATCCGTTTGAGCTCATGGAAGAGATCGAGAATGTCCTGGGCATCAATACGTATCCTATGAATTGGCCGATCGGCAGCGGCCGCAACTTCCGCGGCGTGTTCGATCGTCAGACCCGTCGCGTTATCGCCTTTGAGGGCGACGGCCACGCCAACGCCACCAAGAAGGTCGCCGAGATCGAGGCCGAGTTGGGCGATCCTTCCATGGATGAGCTTATTGGCGAGGAAAACCATAAGAACCTGATGGACGACATCGAGCTGCTCGATGGCGCTGGCGACGAGCTCGACTTGGATGCCGTGGCCTGCGGCAAGCTGAGCCCGGCGTTCTTTGGCTCGGCGCTCACCAACTTTGGCGTGGAGCCCTTCCTCAAGGAGTTCCTGCGTCTGGCCCCGACGCCGCGCGCCTATACCGATACGCTCACCAGCGAGCCGGTCGATCCCTGCCGCGACGACTTTAGCGGCTTTGTGTTTAAGATCCAGGCCAACATGGACAAGAACCACCGTGACCGCATCGCCTTTGTGCGCATTTGCTCGGGCAAGTTTGAGCGCGGCATGGACGCCTTCCACGTGCAGGGCAACCGCAAGCTCAAGCTTGCCACGGGCACGTCGATGATGGCCGATGACCGCGCCATCGTGGATGAGGCGTACGCGGGCGATATCGTGGGCCTGTTCGACCCGGGTACGCAGGTCGATACGCTCAAGCGCAAGCAGTTCGTCAAGGGTATGGAGGAGCTTGCCCAGGAGGGCGCCATCCAGATCTTCCGCGAGCTGGGCGCCGGCATGGAGAGCGTCATCGTGGGCGTGGTCGGCGTGCTGCAGTTTGAGGTGCTCGAGCGCCGCCTCAAGGCTGAGTACCGTGTTGAGGTTCGTCGCCAGCCGCTGCCCTATACGGACATCCGCTGGATCCAGAGCGACCCCGACACCATCGATATCCCGGGCCTTTCGCTCACGCGCGACACGTTGCGCGTCGAGGACATGCGCGGCGGTAAGCTGCTGTTGTTCACGAGCCCGTGGAACGTGGATTGGGCAACCGACCACAACCCCGACCTTATCCTGTCGGAGTTTGGCAACGTGGCCTTTTAACGCATCGGCGCGGTGGCCCTGCGGGGCTGCCGCGCCGTTTGCTTGCCTGATGCCGTGTGAGCGGCTATCATACCCACCGTCGTCTCAAGACCGGGGCGTCCGAGCAGTTCGGGTCCGATATCCTGCTCGTTAAACCTAAAACCAAAGGAGTACATAATGATCAAGAAGGTCATGGAGGACTACAAGGTCCTGTTGCGGAGCATTCCCGCGGCAACGGTTTCGCTGTTTTTCGTGAGCGTCATCATGATGAACCTGCTGGCCAACAAAGAACTCATCAGCCTACCGTATCTGGCGCTCGACTGTGGCTTTGTGGTGAGCTGGGTTTCGTTTTTGTGCCAGGACATGATTTGCAAGCGCTTTGGCGCCAAGGCATCCATCAAAATCTCTATCCTCGCGCTGCTGGTCAACCTGGCCGTGAGCCTGTGCTTTTGGGCATGCTCACTCACGCCCGGCATGTGGGGCGCCTACTACGACACGGGCATGATCGAGGTCAACACTGCCCTTAACGCCACCATCGGCGGCACCTGGTACGTGGTGCTGGGCTCTTCGCTGGCAATGCTCGTTTCTGCCGTGGTTAACTCCACGCTCAACCAGTCGCTCGGCCGCATGCTCAAAAAGAATAACTTTGCGAGCTTCGCCTTCCGCTCCTATGTGTCCACGGGTGTTGGCCAGTTTATCGACAACCTGGTCTTTGCCATTGTAGTGAGCCACACGTTCTTTGGTTGGACCTGGGTGCAGGTCCTTATGTGCTCGCTGACGGGTGCTGTTGCCGAGCTGCTGTGCGAGGTCTTCCTGAGCCCTGTGGGCTACAAGGTCGTGCGCGGCTGGGAGCGCGAGAATGTGGGCTCCGAGTACCTCGAGCGCCACGCAACCGCCTAAGGAGCAAGTATGCGTGTTTTGATCACGGGCGCTTCGGGCGGTATCGGAGCCGCATGCGTGCGGCGCTTTTTGGATGAGGGCCACGAGGTCGTGGGCTTTGACCTGCTGCCGGCGGCGGTCGAACACGAGCGCTACCGCCATCTGATCGTTGATGTCCGCGAGCCTAACTCGTTTCCAGGCGACCTTGAGCCTCAGGTAATCGTGAA
>USMR01000119.1 GCA_900555815.1 uncultured Collinsella sp. | reverse complement strand
CTCGCGACGGGTATGCGCTGCCAGGTCTCGACGGCCGCGGGGCCTGCGGCGGGGTCGGGGCGATAGGCGAGGGGGTCGTCCGCCTTGGCTTGCGGAGTATCAAGGGAGCCGGTCTGCTCAAAAGCGGGCTGGCTATCGCTCGCGGCTGTTTGCTCAACGGGTGCACCGCACGAGGTGCAGAACTTGGCATTATCTGCAAGAAGCTTGCCGCACGAGGCGCAATACCGAGACATTGCCACTCCTTTCGCCACATTTCAATGCAATACGACGATTATACCCACCGTCCAAAATTCCCCATCATAAGTTGCGGTGAAATAGGGACTGTTTGGCGGTTTCGGAGCTTCAATCAGTCCCTATTTCACCGCAACTTTGGAAAGGCACCTTTAGCCATTGGGGACGCGCCGAGCACTGGGGTATCATGGCTTGGTTGATATATCTGCATTTACGCGCCTTGTAGGAAGGGACTGCGCCCATGGCTTTTGAGCCCGCTCAACATAGCTTTATCACGCTCGAGGGCGTCGATGGCGCCGGCAAGTCCACGCAGGCGCGCCTGCTTGCCCGCGCACTCGAACTCGCTGGCTACCAGGTTGTGAGCCTGCGCGAGCCGGGCGGTACCGCCATCAGCGAAAAGATCCGTGCTCTGCTGCTCGACCCCGCCAATACAGCGATGGGCGACACCTGCGAGTTGTTGCTCTACGAGGCGGCACGCGCTCAGTTGGTGCACGAGGTCATCGCGCCCGCCCTTGCTGTCGGCAAGGTGGTCCTGTGCGACCGCTTCTACGATTCCACGACCTGCTATCAGGCATTTGCCGACGGCCTTGATCGCCAGATAGTGCGCGATGCCAACAACCTGGCCGTCGCGGGGACGCACCCGGCGCTCACACTCGTCTATCACATCACGCCCGAGCAGGCGGCGCTGCGCATGGCAGCCCGTGGCGCGGCAGATCGCATGGAGGCAAAAGGCATGGCCTTCCAAGAGAGCGTCTACCAGGGATTTTGCGCCATTGCCGCCGAGGAACCAAACCGCGTAAAGCTCATCGACGCGACCGCGTCCATCGAGGACGTCTTCGCGCAGACGGTCGAGCAGGTTCGCGCCTACGGCCTCGACATTTCCCAGGATGCCGTCACCGCCGCGCTTGCCCAGGAGGCCGAGTAACATGGCCCCCGCTCAGGCAAGCCTGCTGGCCAAGCTCGACACCCAAGAGCGCGTGCGCGACTTTTTGACCAATGCCGTCGCCAGCGGTCGCGCATCGCACGCCTACCTGTTTTTGGGCGCGCCCGGCGCGGGCAAGCTCGACGCCGCGTGGGCGCTCGCCCAAGCCTTCCTGTGCGAGCAGGATGGCTGCGGCTCATGCGATAGCTGCGTGCGCGTCGCCCGCCATACGCACCCCGACGTGCACTATTACACGCCCGAGAGCGCCACGGGCTACCTCATTGCCCAGACCCGCGAGCTGCTCGACGACGTGCCTCTGGCGCCCATCCGTGCCAAGGCCAAGGTCTACATCATCGACCGTGCCGAGCAGCTGCGCGCCAACACCGCCAACGCACTGCTCAAAACACTCGAGGAGCCGCCCGAGGGCGTTATGTTCATCCTGCTGGGCACCTCGGCAGACGTGATGTTGCCCACCATCGTGAGCCGCTGCCAGTGCGTGCCGTTTCGGCTGGTATCGCCCGCCGTCGCCGCGCAGGCCGTGAGCCGCGCCACCGGTCAGGACCCTGCGCGTTGCCGCATGGCCGTCGCCGTAGCGGGAAGCCCCACGCGTGGCATCGAGTTCCTCAAGAGCGCCGAGCGCCAGGACGCCCGCCGTCAGATGGTTCGCGCCATCGATTCGCTCATAGCCGCCGACGAGGCCGACGTGCTCAGCCGCGCCAAGTCGCTCATCGTCGCCGTTAAGGCGCCGCTCGCCGAGGTCAAGTCCACGCAGGAAAAGGTGCTCGAGCAAAACGCCGACTACCTGTCGCGTGGAGCATTGAAGCAGCTTGAGGACCGCAACAAGCGCGAACTCAACGCGCGCGAGCGTTCGGGTATCATGGAAGCGCTGGCGAGCGCGCGGACGCTCATGCGCGACGTGCTGTTGACGCTTCAGGATGAGGCGGCCGACGTGGTGAACGAGGACGTGCGCGACACGATCGGGCGGCTTGCCGCGACGACGAATGATGCGGGTGCCACCCAGGCGCTCGAGGCAGTCGCGACCGCCGAGCGCAACATCGCCAGAAACGTTACTCCCCAGCTGGCCATCGAGGTCATGCTGTTCGATATCAGGAAGGCACTGAAATGCCGTTAGTCGTACCCGTTAAGTTTACCTACGCCTCGTGCGACCTGTGGTTCGATCCGCAGGATTTGGATATCCTCGAGGCCGATTATGCCATTTGCTCCACCGAGCGCGGAACCGAGATCGGCCTGGTCACGGCCGATCCCTTTGAGGTGCCGCAAGACGAGATCGGTCAGCCGCTCAAGCCCGTGCTGCGCGTGGCGAGCGACATCGACCTGCAGCTTGCCGACGACCTGGCCATCCAGGGCGACGAGGCCATGGTCGACTTCCGCCGCCTGGTCAAGGAGCTCGACCTCGAGATGAAGCCGGTGGGCGTCGAGTACCTGTTTGGCGGCGAGAAGGCCGTGTTCTACTTTGCGGCCGAGGAGCGCGTCGATTTTCGCCAGCTCGTCAAGGACCTGTCCTCGACGCTGCACATTCGCGTCGATATGCGCCAGATCGGCGTGCGCGACGAGACCCGCCTGGTGGGCGGCTATGCCCAGTGCGGACAGGAACTCTGCTGTACGCGCTTTGGCGGACAGTTTGAGCCCGTCTCAATTCGCATGGCAAAAGAGCAGGACCTACCGCTCAACTCGTCCAAGATTAGCGGCGTTTGCGGCCGCCTGATGTGCTGCCTGCGTTATGAGTTCGAGGCGTACAAGGACTTTAAGAGCCGTGCGCCTAAAAAGAAGACGCTCATCGATACGCCGCTTGGCAAGGCGCGTATCCAGGAATATGACACGCCGCGTGAGCAGCTGGTGCTGCGCTTGGAGAGCGGCAAAGTCTTTAAGGTCAACCTGGCCGATATGACGTGCTCGGAGGGCTGCAAAAAGAAGGCCGCCGAGCAGGGCTGCAACTGCCGCCCCGATTGCGTGACGCGCGACGTGCTCGAACGCATCGAGTCGCCCGAGATGCGCCTGGCGCTCATGGAACTCGATCGCGAGAACGGCGTCGACGTGGGCGATGGTCTGTCGAGTGCCGACCGTCTGGCCGGCACGTCGATGCCCAGGCGCCGTCGCCGTGCGGCTGATTCCGCTGCCCGTGCCGGTCCGAGCCAGGGCGCGGGTCGTGGCCGGGGACAGGGCCGTGGCAAGTCCGCGCCGCCCGAGGTCGAGGAGGCCGCCGGTGGACGTCGTCGCAAACGCTCGGGTTCGGGCGATGCCGGCGAGGCTGCAGCCACGGGCAAGAACGCCTCTCGCGAGCGCGAGGTTCAGCAGCCCCAGCAGCAGAATCGCGGCGGTGGCATGAACCCCACACGTCGTCGCCGTCGTCATCTGTCGAGCGAGGAGCGCGAGGACGCCTTCCGCGCCGCAGCTGCTCGCGAGGCTGGTGCCGCCCCCAAGGGTGGTTCGGGTTCCGATACGCCTGCCGACAAGGGCGGCAAGCAACGCAACGATGACGAGCGCGTGCCGCGCCCGCGCCGTCGCCATTCCTCGGGCGCGCAGCAGAAGCCCTCAGTGCCCTCCGTGGCCGATCAGGTCTCGGATGGCGAGGTCAAGGTCACGCGCCGTCGTCCCGGAGATGGCGGGGGAGCGGCTGCCAAGGCTTCGCGTGGCGCCGCTCGCGACGAGCGCGAGCCGCGCGAGGATCGCGGTGGCGAGGGCTCGGCCGACCAGGGTCAAAAGCGCCGTCGCCGTCGCCGTTCCCGCAAGCCGCGCCAGGATGGTGGCGAGGGCTCGACCCCGTCTTCGTCCGCACCACAACCGCCCGCCGGCGAATAACGCCCGCGAGCGGATTTAGCCCGCCTTGCCCCGAGCGCATCGGGGTATCATAGCGCCGAATCAACAACCCTCCCTGCGACCGAACGTAGGGAGGGTTGTGTCTTGAAGAGCCATCTGAACATATTGAGCTGTCTGCAGGGTGCCGGTGCCCTACCGTTTGCGGACGAATTGCTACCGTTTGCCGAGCGGGTGGCACGCGAGGCGCTCGAGGCATTGTCGCCAACACGATGTGCCGGCTGCGAGCGCGCCGGTGCGCTTATTTGCCAAGACTGCCTGGCTGCGCTCACGCTCATCGACCCACGTCATAGCTGCACCCGATGCGGCGCCCCGTTTGGGGATTTGCTGTGCACTGAGTGTTCGGTCGAGGGCACGTCCTCGGCAATGGCGGAGGCGCTCGACCGCTGCCTGGCGTGCGCCGTCTATGCGCATCCGCTGCCGCGCATCATTAAAGCGTACAAGGATGCGGACGAGCGACGTCTGGCTCCGTATCTGGCGGAGCTGCTCTACGACACCGCCCTGCATGCCCAGGTCGTAGCGCCCGATCGCTATGGAGGTGTGCTGTCCGGTGCGGATGCGGTG
>USMR01000118.1 GCA_900555815.1 uncultured Collinsella sp. | reverse complement strand
AACACTTGTCTCAGTCGACGATTCGGTTAATTTTGGCATCATCTACTGCATGGCCGCATGTACCGGCATCGTGGCGTTGACCGATCCCGTCCTTAAGAAGATATCGGCGAGATGGGGCATGTCGCTATGCCTTGTGTTGTTCGCCCTCACCTGGAGTATCCCCAAAACGATCTACCCTGTCCCCTACCTGGCGTGGCTGGGATTTCCGAGCCTTGGGTTTGTTTCAGGTGATTACTACCCCATCATCCCGTTTATCTTTATGTATCTTGCAGGATACTTCGCCGCACATATAGCGCAGGGAATCGATAAGACCGCCCTAAGCTGGGCCTACGCCAACCCCCTGCCGGCGCTCGCCAGCCTTGGACGTCATGCACTCCCCTTTTATCTGCTGCATCAACCCATTATTCTGGGCTTTTTGGAGCTCGTCTACTCGGTGCGATAACGCTTGAGCCGCGGCGCGATACGGGCCGGCAGCTTCGCCACAATACGAACGCCGTCCTCAAGATATTCCTCGTGCAAAAGGGTTCCCTGCTCATGCACCAGCGTGATGAGGGCGCCCTCGCGATACGGGATATCAGCAGAGAGCAACACATCGGTAGCAGCCGCCTCACGAGCAATACGGTCGACGAAATCGTCGAGTCCCTCGCCCGTCTGGGCCGAGAACAGCACGGCCTCGGGATAGCGACGACGGAAGCTCAGGCGATCAACGCTATCGAGAAGATCGATTTTATTGAATACGGTCAGCGTTAAACGCTCTCCAGCGCCGATCTCATCAAGAACGCGGTCGACAGCCTCAAGCTGCCGCTCATAGTCCTCGTCAGACGCATCTACGACTTTGAGAATTAGATCGGCACCCAACACCTCGGACAGCGTCGATTTAAAGGCATCGACCAGACCATGCGGCAGCTTTTGAATAAAGCCGACGGTATCAGTAATCGTCATGCCGCGACCGCCGGGCAGGCGATACGAACGCGTCGTCGGGTCGAGCGTAGCAAACAGCTTGTCCTGCGAAAGTACCGTAGAGCCGGTCAGGCGATTGAGCAACGTCGATTTACCGGCATTGGTATAACCGGCTAACGCGACGCGAAACGCCGGTGACTCAATGCGGCTCTTGGACTGGACATCGCGACGCTGTTCAACCTGCTTGAGCTCACGACGAAGCGCGGCAATCTTATTGCGAATCAAGCGACGGTCAACCTCGAGCTGGCTTTCACCCTGGCCAAAGCGCGAACCGATGCCGCCGCGCGTCTGCTCCTTGGCAAGATGGCTCCACATGCCACGCAGACGAGGCAACAGATATTGAAGCTGCGCCAGCTGTACCTGTAGGCGTCCCTCACGCGTCTGAGCATGCAGGCCAAAGATATCCAAGATCAGTGCTGTACGATCGATAATCTTTACCGGCTCGCCCACGGCTTTCTCCAAATAGGATTGCTGCGAGGGCGTCAGGTCGTCGTCAAAAATAACGACATCGGCATCCATGCGATGCACCAGGCCGCACAACTCTTCAACCTTACCGGAACCGATAAACGATTTTGGGTACGGCTTAACCAGACGCTGTGACAAACGCGCCACGCACTGGGCGCCAGCCGTATGGGCCAGGCGCTCAAGCTCGTCAAGCGAACGATCGAGCGGCCATGCATTGTCGCGCCACTCAACACCAACTAATATGGCACGCTCGGGCTCGGGTGCCGTGGGAACAAGGGGGAAACGGGCCATTAGGCAGCCTCAATACGATGCAGGATGTCCTCAACGACCTCATCGATCGTAAACTCGTCCATATCAAACCACACGATACGGTCATCGCGCTTAAACCACGAAAGCTGACGTTTGGCATAGCGACGCGAACGCATCTTGATGAGTTCGCGAGCCTCATCCATAGAAATCACGCCATTGAAAGCATCAATGATCTCTTTATAGCCAATTGCCTGCATCGAAGTCAGGGCATCTCCCAGCCCCTGGTCCATAAGACCGCGAACCCCATCGACAAGACCCTGCTCAAACATCAGATCGACGCGCAGGTTAATGCGCTCGTAAAGCAGCTCACGATTGCGTGTCAAGCCAAACCACAAGGCATGATAATGCTCGCGCGGAACACTAAACTGACTTTTTTGCTGTGCATAGGAGATACCATCATCATGCATCTCGAGCGCACGAATCACACGGCGCACATTATGGGGATGAATAACAGCAGCCGATTCTGGGTCGCGCTCGGCAAGCAGGGCATGCAGCTCTTCCTCGCCAATACGCTCGGCAAGCTCCTGATAGCCCATACGACGATCGTCCTCAAGTTCACCCGAAGGAAAGTCCATTTCATCGAGGGCGGCCTTGAGATACAGCCCCGTACCTCCGCAAAAAACCGGCAGGCAACCCGAACCAAGGAGACGTTCAACATGCGCGCGAGCGTCAGCCTGATAAAGCGCAGCAGAATATGCCACACCCGGCTCTACAATGTCGACGAGACGCAGCGGCACCGTACACTCATCGGGCGCCATCTTTGCGGTACCGATGTCCATGCCGCGATAGATTTGCATCGCATCGCACGACAGCACTTCGGACGAAAGACGAGCTGCCAAACGGTCGGCAACAGCACTCTTACCAACCGCCGTCGGACCGACGATCGCAACGGCGGAAAGTCCTGCCCTGGGAGAAACCATTAGCGCGGCTCGCCCACAACGGAGCCGGACAAATACCAGGTCTTGGCAACGTCAACGTCAACATCAACGATCTTGCCAACAAGCTGATCGCTGCTGTAACCCTCGGGGATGGGTCGGGCAGCTTGGCCGCCGGGGTGCCGGCGCGCTTGGAATAGATGAAGGTATAGGCCTGAGCATAGCGGACCGTCTCGGCAAGTGAGAGCGTCTGCTCAAAGTCCTCTTCAGTCTCGCCCGGGAAGCCAACGATAATATCGGTCGAGAGCGCGATATCGGGCATGCGATTGCGAATGCGATCGACCAGGCCCAGATAGTCCTCGCGTGTATAACGGCGATTCATCTCTTTGAGGATACGCGTGGAGCCCGACTGAACGGCCAAGTGAAGCTGCGGCATGACGGCGGGCGTCTCGGCCATGGCGTCGATGGTCTCGGGCAGCAGATCCTTAGGATGAGAAGAGGTAAAGAAGATGCGCTCCACACCCGTATCACCCACGGCACGCAGCAGATCGGCAAAACGCGGCTTGCCAAACAGATCGCGACCATATGAGTTAACGTTTTGGCCCAGCAGCGTAATCTCGCGCACGCCCTGGCGCACCAAACCGGTCACCTCGTCGACAATTTCCTCGAAGGGGCGGCTCTTTTCGCGACCGCGCACGTACGGCACGATGCAATAGGTACAGAAATTATTGCAGCCCGTCATAATGGGCACCCAGGCGTGATACTGGGTCTCGCGATGCCACGGCATGCTCATGGCATCCGTATCCTCATGCTCATTGGTGCGGATATGACGCTTGCCATCAAGGAACGCCTCGGCAATGAGCTCGGCCACATGTGCGATGGAATGCGTACCAAAGATGACATTGACGTTATCGACGTTGGTGAGCAGGCCCTCGCCATCGCGCTGCGCGATGCAACCACCAACGGCAACCACACGCTTGCCCGAGGGTGAGGGCGGGAGGCTCTTACAAGAGTTGCACTGACCGTACAGGCGAGTATCGGCGGCCTCGCGCACGCAGCATGTCATGAAGACAACAATATCGGCATGCTCGGGATCGAGCGCCATGAGGCAACCATACGAATCGAGCAGACCGCTCACGCGCTCAGAGTCGTGCTGATTCATCTGGCAGCCAAAGGTGCGGATAAAGTAGGTTTTACCGGCAAGAATATCGCGTACGGAACGCTGGTCCATGTGCATAAGTCCTAACGATGGAGAGGGGGGGCGAATCGAGGCAAGCAGAAGCTATGCCACAGGCTTAACATCATCCATGACGACGTTATCCATAGCAGCTCGATTGATCTGGTGAACGTAAATAGAAAGACGGATGGCCGTGCGCGACTCCCCGTTAATAAGGATGTCGGAGAACACGGGCGCGCAGGAAATATCAAAACCGGTTGGAATCAAAAAACCGCGCGCGATAGCCACAGCCTTTATGGCCTGGTTGACCGCACCGGCGCCGACACACTGAATGTTGACGGGCACACCATCCTTGACCATGCCGGCGATGGCGCCGGCAACGGACGCGGGCGATGATTTGCTTGATACCTTCAGGCAATCCATGAAGAAACTCCTGCGTTTAAAAGTACGTTTTAACTGCAATAACTGTATCGTACCGAGTGGACTCGGTAAAGGCACTATTCCTCTTTGGCAAGATCGAAGGTCACAGTGATTCGATCACGCGAAACGCGAATCTTTGGGTCGCCGCAAAGGTTGAGATAGTACCGGGCGGCAAGGTCATTAAAGTCGCGCTCCACAGCACGCGAAAACTGTGCCATGTCATCCTTGGCAATACGAAGCCCGCGACGATCCTTCGCGAGATCGACAGGAGCCGGCGCATGCGAGGACGAATCACGCTCGCGCAGCAGACGCGCGGTCACACCGCGAACGGGCTTAATCTGCCCTGCCAAAATGCGATGT
>USMR01000117.1 GCA_900555815.1 uncultured Collinsella sp. | reverse complement strand
GAGGCCTTGGCCGCCGTGGCCGATGAGCCCATTGCGTGGGTGCTTGGCGGCGGCGAGGTGTATCGACAGTTCTTGCCGTATTGCGTCGAGGCCGAGGTCACGCATAACCACTGCGTCCATGTTGTGGATACGTACTTTCCCGATTTGGAAGCCGATCCTGCGTGGAAGATTGCGCAGCGTAGCGGGGTCGCGACGATTGCCGCCGGTGAGGGTGACGAGGGCATCGATTATGAGTTCGTGACGTATCGTCGCATCGAGGCGTAAATCGTCTGGTGTGAACGGTATCATCGGGTTGATTGAATGCATGGGGCGGCGCTTAGCGTCGCCTCGTTTGGTATAGATGTGCTGTAAAGAAAGGTGCGGGCTGGCTGCTATGACTGATGCCGTTGAGGTTCTGCGAATCGATTCGCTCGAGGACGACCGGCTCGATGCCTACGTGCGCCTGACCGAGCGCGAGCTGCGCTGCGTGTTGGAGCCGCAAAAGGGCATCTTTATCGCCGAGAGCGCCAAGGTTATCGAGCGCGCGGTTCGCGCCGGATACGAGCCGGTGAGCTTTCTTTTGGGCGAGCGCTGGCTTGACCAGATGATGCCGCTGTTCGAGCGCCTGGCGGTTCGCGAAGGTGCGGGTCCGGTTCCCGTGTTCGTGGCCTCGATGGAGCTTATGGAGCAGTTGACGGGCTTTAACGTGACGCGCGGCGCGCTGGCGGCGTTCCGTCGCCCGCGCCAGATTCCGGTTGATGAGTTCTTGGGCGGCGTCGTCGAGGCGGCGGGGGATCGTCCGGTGCGCGTGTGCGTGCTTGAGGGCATTGTCGATCACACCAATGTTGGCGCGATTTTCCGCTCTGCTGCCGCATTGAACGTTGATGGTATTTTGGTCAGCCCGACGTGCTGCGACCCGCTGTACCGGCGCTCGGCCCGCGTGAGCATGGGCACCGTGTTTCAGGTGCCGTGGACGCGCATTGGCAGCGAGGCTCGTGTGTGGCCGCATGATGGCCTGAGCGCGCTGCACGATGCTGGCTTTTCGTGTGCCGCTATGGCGTTGACGGACGATTCAGTGTCGCTGGACGATCCTGTGCTGCAGAAGATTGATCGCTTGGCGATTTTTATGGGCACCGAGGGTGCCGGCTTGGGCGCCAAGACCATTGCCGGCTGTGACCACGCGGTGCGTATTCCGATGGCGCACGGGGTCGATTCGCTCAACGTGGCCGCGGCGAGCGCCGTCGCCTTTTGGCAGCTATGCCCGCACGTGAGCAATGAGTATCACTACCAGCCGGGTTTGTATCACTAGGCTGTTATTCCGCACTGTGCTCTAATTCGGGGTGTTTCGGTCGCCGCCAGTCGGTGCTAAGCTGGATTTGGCTTTGGTTTTTAATTGCTGTTTTACTGTTTGACGTATGCGTGTGGGGAGGGCGTGTGGCTAAGAAATCTACGGCTATCGATGTAACGCAAGGTGTCATTTGGCAGCAATTACTGTCGCTGTGCGTTCCCATCTTTTTTAGTTCGTTTTTTCAGCAGGCCTACACGCTTATCGGTACGTATATCGTCGGTCAGTTTGGCGGCAAGCTCGCGCTGGGTGGCATTCAAGCCACGATGGTGCTCACCGAGCTCTGCATTGGCTTTTGCGTTGGCGTCGGCGCCGGCTGCGCGGTCATTACCGGTCAGTATTTTGGCCAGCACGATGATGAGCGACTGAGTCGTTCGGTCCATACGGCCATGACGCTCGCGCTAGTGGGCGGTATCGTTTTCTCGATTCTTGGCATAGTGTTCGTTGAACCCATGCTAGTGCTTATGAACACGCCGCACGAGCTACTTGCCGAGGGCGTTGCCTATGCTCGCTGTTATTTTGCCGCGATGGTTGCGGCGCTGCTGCTTAATATGGGAACCGCACTGCTGCGTGCCGTGGGCGACACGCGCGGGCCTGCTGTGATTATCGCTTCCGGCTGCCTTGTTAATGCGGTGCTGGATGTCATCTTCGTTGCTGTGCTTCATATGGAGGCGCTGGGCTGCGGCATCGCAGTGGCGCTGACCATTTGCTCCAATGCAACGATGATCGTGTTGCGCATGATGCGCGCTCCGGGTGCATGGCGTCTTTCGCTGTCTAAGCTCGGCATCGATCGCGATATTTGCAAGAGTATGATCTCGTGTGGTCTGCCACTCGGTTTTCAATCGGCTGCCTATTCGATCTCGAACGTGCTGATCCAGGTGTCGGTTAATTCGTTTGGCGCCGATGTCACAACTGCTTGGGGTCTATCTGGGCGCCTGGATGGCATTATCTGGATGGTGACCGAGGCGCTCGGCGTATCGATCACCACGTTCTCGGCGCAGAACTTTGGCGCGCGCAATTACGAGCGCATGCGCAAGGGATATCACACGTCGCTCGTGCTGTCGTTTATGCTCATTGGTGGCCTGTCTGCCGTGCTCCTGGTGTTCTCGGGTCCTCTGTCTCGATTATCGAGAACGCGGCGGGCTCCATTCGCGGTGCCGGCGTGAGCTTGCAGCCCATGCTGCTCACGATTTTTGGCACTGTCGTGCTCAGGGTGATCTGGGTGTTTGCGATTATGCCGTTCGATCCGTCTCTTGAGCACCTGCTGTTGGTTTACCCCGTAACCTGGCTCATCACGGCCACGATGTTCACCATCTACCACCACAGCGGCAACTGGCTCGGCCGCCCTACTGCCTAATGATCCGTATGAGACGGAGGAAAACGGATCAAAAAGGAAAAATAGTAAGGCGCTCTTTTTCACATTGAATATTGCAATTTGGTAACGCGTTTTATCAAATATGGCATTTATCTGCGGTAATGTTCTATTTCACCGCTGAGGGTGACATTTTATACCGCCTGCCGAACCGTATGGAGACCTCACAACTTTTTAGGTCAGTGTTGTGCGTGTAGCAATTTCGCCCGGCCTCGCCTCCGGGCTGCCATGTGAGAGGGGATCTTATGGCTCGACTGCACGTAATGGAACGCAGCCACGCTCAGGCCGTCATGGACGACCTGCACGATGCGCTCGGACGTCGTCTGGCGGTGAGTTCGCTCGCCCCGTGTCCCGTTGAGTTTACGGCAGCGCTCGTCAACCTGTGCTCCACCCAGAGCTGCGGCAAGTGCACGCCCTGCCGCGTGGGCCTGAGCGCGCTGAGCGATCTGCTCGCCGATGTGCTCGAGGGCCGCGCCGACGAGTCCACGCTCAATCTGATCGAGCGCACCGCCCGCACCATCTATCTTTCGAGCGATTGCGCCATCGGTTACGAGGCCGGCGCCATGGCGCTTACGGCTATCCGCGGTTTCCGTGACGATTTTGAGCACCACATCCGCGAGCACTCCTGTGGCTTTGACCGCGAGGCCCGCGTCCCGTGCGTCTCGGGCTGTCCGGCGCATGTCGACATTCCCGGTTACATTTCGCTCGTCGAGGCCGGCCGCTATGCCGATGCCGTCAAGGTCATCCGCAAGAATAACCCGCTGCCGCTCGTTTGCGGCCTGGTGTGCGAGCATCCCTGCGAGATGCATTGCCGCCGTGGCATGGTCGACGACCCCATGAACATCCTCGCCCTCAAGCGCTTTGCCGTTGAGCACAGTGACCTCAACGACCACAAGCCGCATATAGTGGACAACACCGGTAAGCGCGTCTCCGTGATCGGCGGCGGCCCGGCTGGCCTTTCCTGTGCCTACTACCTGGCCGTGATGGGCCACAAGGTGACCATCTTTGAGCAGCGCCACCACTTGGGCGGCATGCTACGCTACGGCATCCCCAGCTATCGTCTGCCGCGCGAGCGCTTGCAGGCCGAGATCGACTGGATCTTGAGCGCCGGCATCGATGCGGAACTCGACCACTCCGTGAACGGCGAGGAGCTCGCCCGCCTGCGTGACGAGTTCGATGCCGTCTACCTGGCCATCGGTGCCCATAGCGACAAGAAGCTCGGCCTTCCGGGCGAAGAGGCGCCCGGCGTGGAGTCGGCCGTCAAGATGCTGCGCGCCATCGGTGACGACGAGCTGCCCGACCTGAGCGGCCAGCGCGTGTGCGTCATCGGCGGCGGCAACGTGGCCATGGACGTGGCTCGCTCTGCCGTGCGCTGCGGTGCCGAAAAGGTGAGCATTGTCTACCGCCGCCGCATCTGCGATATGACGGCCCAGGACGCCGAGATTGCCGGTGCCCAGGCCGAGGGTTGCGAGGTTCTGGAGCTCACAGCCCCGCTCGGTATTGAGACGGGCGAGGACGGACGCGTGAACGGCCTGCGCGTACAGCCGCAGATTATCGGCGAGCCCCGCCGCGGGCGCCCGGCCCCGCGTGCCGCCGCCACGCCCGAGCAGGTCATTCCCTGCGAGCGCGTGTTCGTCGCCATTGGCCAGGACATCGACTCCAAGCCGTTTGAGGACATGGGCATCGCCTGCAAGTGGGGTCGCGTCGTCACCGATTCGGACGGCGCCGTGCCCAGTTTCGATGGTCTCTTTAGCGGCGGCGACTGCCAGACCGGCCCCGCCACCGTCATCCGTGCCATCAACGCCGGCCGCGTAGCTTCGGCAAATATCGCCCGCTACCTGGGCTTCGACCACAAGATTAAGCTCGAGGTTC
>USMR01000116.1 GCA_900555815.1 uncultured Collinsella sp. | reverse complement strand
GACCTGCTGGGCGACAGCACCAACCTGCCTGTCTTTAAGCGGTTTATGAACACCGTTCTGACCGGTACCGAGCGCGAGGAGTTTGCGACCGGAACGGCGCCCACCTACAAGAACAACAGCGTCTGGAAGTTCTACGGCACCAACAACGCCAAGAAGACGGAGAACGACGACAAGGACGAGAACGAGGACGAAGAGGAAACTACCACAACGACTACCACGACGACCACGACCACCGAGACCACGGGTGGCGACACCACCGGCGGCACCGGTACGACCGGTGGCTCGACGGGCGGCTCAACTGGTGGTTCGACCGGCGGCGATGGCGGCACGCCTACGCCTACGCCTACGCCTACTCCCGACCCCTCGCCCACGCCTGACGATACGGTCGGCTAGAAATCATCCGGCCATAAGCAACAAGGCCCCCGAGCAGCTTATTAAACTGCTCGGGGGCCTTTTAGTTTAAAGCGACCTGGTGGGCGGTCTTTATACCGGCAAACAAAAAAAGGGGGTACCGACCAACGTCGATACCCCTTACAAGCCACTATGTCACGCACACAGTGCCGAGCGCACGACCCGCACGCCTACTTGCGAGAATTGCTCAGCTTATTGATCAGCGCCTCAAGACGCTCGCCGTCCTCGGCCGTCTGGGCAATAACCAAAATCGTATCGTTGCCGGCAAGCGAGCCAAGCACATCGGGCAGCTCTGCCGCATCAACGGCGGCGGCGATGCCGGAAGCCGTGCCAGGCTGAGCCTTGATCATAACCAGATTATCGGAGCTCGGAAACCATACGCTGCAGGTGCAGGTCCTCTGCCAGAACATAGATGCCCTCAGGGAGCTTACGCAGCCCCATATCGGCAATATCGCGAGAGACAGTCGCCTGCGTGCAATCAAAGCCCATAGCGCGGAGCTCATCGACCAGCACGCGCTGCGTGCGGACGTCCTTATTGCGCACAATAACTCTAATGGCATCCTGGCGCCCATTGCGTTTTTTAGCCATACAAACCCTCTCTCCAAAAGATGGCGGAGACAATCAATCAGTGATTGAATAGTTTAACGCTATTTGAAGGCTTTTGTGTATAAGAACGCATTTCGAAACAATTCTATGCAAATTTGTTTCGAAATGAGCCGTTTAGGCGGTTTTTGCGCCCGTCCGGTTAAGAAAAGCTGCCAGATGCGTACACATCACGCAGCGCGCGGGCTTGGCGCTGGCGATCGGCCCAAACAACAGACCGAGTCCCCGATGGTTATCCTTGAGCGCGGCGACCATCTGACGGGTTCGAGGCGCCTCGAGCATATCACGCATGCGGGCGGAACGCTCGATTGACGACACTCCATGCGGGCTCAGACACAAATTCTCGATGCAGGCGACCAGTCCAGCAAAGTAGAACTTTTGGCTTGCCAGCTTGAGCCGACCACCGCTATCTGCTTCCGAGAGTGAGTCCGCAAGCTCGTCGAGCGCTCGAGTGTCATCGGATATCCTGGCATACATGGTGGGATCAAAGGCATCTGTAAGCTTAGGTGCCACCGCGTGGAAACAAGCGTCGCCGCAGCCGGACACGAATCGTGCCTGCGAGAGCGCATAAGCCATAAACTCAACCGTACGGTACGCCTTGCCGCGCGACAGGCATGCCTCAAACAGCGAGCGGCTGTACATCACGCCAGAGGTCTGAACGACAAGGCCGCCTAAAATCAACTGGGGCAGCCCGGTCACCATCGAGGATTTGCTATCAATGGAAATATGAGCAGCATCCAAGACGCGCGAATGGCGCTCTCGATGTGCATCATAGCGGTCGAGCGACACCGTGGGGAGCACTATGTCTGCCGTAGTATCGCACGCGATATCGACCATCTTGGAAAGGGACTGCGGAGCAAACCACTCATCGGCGTTCATAGCGATGATTTGAGAGCCACGCGAGGCAGCAAAACCGGCACGAAGGCAAGCACCGCGCTTCGCGTCCTCGACGTCAATCAAATCAATATGGATGTCCCTGTCGGCAGCAACCTGAAGCGAATGGCGCACACCGGGCGCAGCATCGCGGCAGACAACGACAATCTGCAAATCGTAGAGGTCTTGGTTCTGGATACTCTCGAGCGCACGCATCGCATAGCTGGGCGAACCTTCTACCACAAGGATCACCGAAAGTCGCGGATGCGAGCCACGTCGAACCAAGTTATCCGTCCTCTCGACAGCAATGAATCAAACCGTGGTTCATGGTACACCCCATAAATAAAAGCAATGAGACACCGGTTGCACTGCACGCCAAGAACAGATGTTGCACACGCGCAGCCCACAGATGACAGATGCCGACGAACGGCGCGTCAAGCCCTCCCCTAGTCGAGCACGACAAGCTCGGCGGGATCGTAATCCACGCCCATAAACGTAAGGCCGCAGGCAGGAGCCGTGGGGCCCGCAGCGGTACGATCGCAAGCATCGATGACCTCGCGCATCCACTCGGGTTTACGGCGATGCATGCCAATCTCGACAAGCGTGCCAACGATCGTACGGACCATCGAATGCAGAAACGCATTGCCCTCGATGGTAAACGTCAGGATGTCCTCGCCAAACGCAACCTCATGGCCAAACTCGGCGCGCATTACGCAGCGGTGCGTAGGTTTGCCCACGGCAGAGGCAACCTTGCAAAAGCTTTTAAAGTCCTGCTCGCCCAAAAGCGCAGGGCAGGCGGCCGCCATCGCATCGACGTCGAGGGGATAGCGATGCCACCACACAGCACCGCGTGACAGCACGGGCCGCGCATCACGATCGGCAATGCGATAGGTGTAAGTGCGAGAGCGCGCGTCAAAGCGCGCAGAAAAGCCCTTACGAGCCTTGTAGACCTCGTTGATGGCGATATCTTTGGGCAGCAGGGCATCCATAGCCCGCAGCCACCTACGGCGCGTAAGGGCGAGCTCAGCGTCCGTTACGGGCACGCTGATGTACTGAGCCACGGCATGCACGCCGGCATCGGTACGACCTGCGCACGTCAGATCGATCGGACGGCGAAGCAGCGTCTCGATGGCTCGACGCAGCTCACCCGCAACCGTCGTCTGTCCCGGCTGCTCGGCAAATCCGCTATACGACGAGCCATCATAGGCCACGCGAAATACGAGCGTGGCGTCAAGCTCGGAAATCGAATTGAAATCAGACGGCGCAGTCATGGGCGCTCCCAACAAACAAGTAACGGTATCGCGACAAAAAAAGAGGGGTACGCGAACGTACCCCTCGAATATAGCCTATGCAGACGGAATGTCTACTCAGCGATCTCCTCAGCAGGAGCCTCCTCGACAGCCTCGACCTTCTTGGGAGCAGCGGCCTTCTTGGGGGCCGGAGCAGCCTTCTTGGCCTTAGGCGTGCAAGGCTCGGTGACGAGCTCCATGATAACGATGGGAGCGTTGTCACCCTTACGGTTACCGAGCTTCATGATGCGGGTGTAACCGCCGTTGCGGTCCTGCCACATGCCCTGGGCAGCCTTGTCGAAGATCTCGGCAACGAGCTGCTTATCGCCGAGCTTGGCGATAGCCAGACGACGAGAGTGCAGGTCGCCCTTCTTGGCCCAAGTGATGATCGGGTCGACGACCGAACGCAGCGCCTTAGCGCGGGTCTCGGTGGTCTTGATGCGGTCGTTCTCGAAGAGGGCCTTAGCAAGGCTCTTCTTCATGGCCTTGGTGTGGCTCGCATCGGTGCCGAGCTTCAGGCCCTTCTTAACGTTGTGACGCATGGTCTAGTTTCTCCTCAAATATGCGAAGCATTAAGCCTTCAGGCTCAGGCCCATGGACTCAAGCTTGTCCTTCACTTCCTCGATCGACTTAACACCGAAGTTACGGATGTTGAGCAGATCGTTCTCCGAGAACTCAACGAGCTGACGGACCGAGTGAATGCTGGCGCGCTTAAGGCAGTTGTAGGAACGGACGGAAAGGTCCAGATCCTCGATCTGCTTGTCCAGCTCGGCGTTGTCGTTGGTGACCTCGGGAGCGAAGATCGAAGCCTCCTCCTCGACCTCGGGGGTCTCGGCAAGGTTCATAAAGGCGGCCATATGCTGGTTGATGATATTGGCAGCCTGGACCACGGCGTCGCGCGGGGCGATGGAGCCGTTGGTCTCGATCTCGAGGACAAGGCGGTCGTAGTCGGTGTGCTGACCGACACGGCAAGCCTCAACGAGCTTGGCGCAACGGGAAACCGGCGAGTACAGCGAGTCGACGTGGATCACACCGATGGGATCGTTGTCGCGCTTGTTGGCCTCGCCAGAAACATAGCCGCGGCCATAGCCGATGCGCATGCTCATGGTGAGATGGCCACCCTCGGTGAGCGTAGCGATGTGCTGCTCGGGGTTGACCAGCTCAAACTCGGACGGAATAAAGAAGTCCGCACCGGTGACCTCGCAGGGGCCGTCAACCGAGATGGTGGCAGTCGCCTCGTCGGTCGTGCCGAGAGCCCTGAAGACAAGACCCTTGACATTCAGGACGATGTCGGTGACATCCTCGACCATGTTAGGGATGGTCATGAACTCGTGCTGCGCACCATCGATCTGAATAGCCTCGACGGCGGCACCCTCGAGCGAGGACAGAAGAACGC
>USMR01000115.1 GCA_900555815.1 uncultured Collinsella sp. | reverse complement strand
GCGCTGGTGCGGGTCGCCCTGACTGCGTTTCTGGCGCCCCTTCTTGCCCCCTATAGCCGGGTCGAGATCTTTACGGCTCGCCTGGCTCCCGGCAACGGATTTATCTTCGGTTCCGACGATAAGGGTCGCGACATTCTGTCGCGTATGCTCTACGGTGGTCGTTACTCGCTGATTATCGGCTTTGGCGCCACCGCCATGGCTCTGGTCTGCGGCTCGGTCGTGGGCGCCCTTGCAGCGGTTTCGCGCAAGGCCGTCTCCGAGACGATCATGCGTATCTTGGACATCATCATGTCCATCCCGGGCATCGCCCTCGCGGCCGTCTTCGTCTCCATCCTGGGCAACTCCGTGCCGTCGATCATCTTCGCCATCGGCTTTATGTACACTCCGCAGATTGCCCGTATCGTACGCGCCAATATCGTGTCCGAGTACGGCGAGGACTATGTCCGCGCGGTCATCGTTTCCGGCGCCAAGGCTCCGTGGATTTTGATCAAGCATGTTCTGCGTAACTGCATCGCCCCGATCATGGTCTTCACCGTTACCCTGGTCGCCGACGCCATCATCTTCGAGGCCTCGCTGACCTTCATCGGCGCTGGTATCCAGGAGCCCACCGCTACCTGGGGCAACATCCTCGCCGACGCCCGCGGCGGCGTGCTCGCCGGCCGTTGGTGGCAGGCGCTGTTCCCGGGCCTAGCCATCATGATCACCTGCCTGGCGCTCAACATCCTCTCCGAGGGCATTACCGACGCCATGGCCGCTGCTCCCTCCGCTGCCCTGGATCCTACCGATTCCTCCAAGCGTCGCGAGGCCGACCTGCTGGTCTCCGACCCCGTTCGCGCCTACAAGGAGCAGGCCCAGTCCCTCTCCGCTCGCCTTGGCGCCCTGCGCGATGTCGAGCTCAAGCGTGACGATCGCCACGTGCCCGACGAGTCCGTTGAGCCGATTCTCTCGGTCCGTGACTTCTGCATTCAGTTTGAGCATCACGGTGATATCAACGTTGTCGACCATGTCAACTTTGACGTCCGTCCTGGTCAGACCATGGGCCTGGTGGGCGAGTCCGGTTGCGGTAAGTCCATCACCACGCTGGCCATCATGGGCCTGACCGACGATGACGAGCATCTTTCCGGCGAGGTTCTCTGGGAGGGCCGTGACCTGCTCAAGATGAGCAAGAAGGAATGGTTCGGCCTGCGCGGTACCGATATCGCTATGGTCTATCAGGACGCCCTGTCCTCGCTCAACCCCTCCATGCTCATCTCTGCCCAGATGAAGCAGCTCACCAAGCGCGGCGGAACCCGCAGCGCCGAGGAGCTCCTGGAGCTCGTCGGCCTCGATCCCAAGCGCACGCTCGAGAGCTATCCGCACGAGCTTTCCGGCGGCCAGCGTCAGCGTGTCCTGATCGCTATGGCCCTTACCCGCGACCCCAAGCTGGTCATCTGCGACGAGCCCACGACCGCTCTGGACGTTACCGTCCAGAAGCAGGTCATCAAGCTGCTCAACGATCTTCAGGCCAAGCTCGGCTTTGCCATGATCTTTGTTTCGCATGACCTGGCTCTGGTCGCCGAGGTTGCCCATAACATCACGGTTATGTACGCTGGCCAGGTTATCGAGCAGGCACCCACCAAGGAGCTGCTCACCAACCCGATCCACGAGTACACCCGCGGTCTTCTGGGCTCCGTTCTGTCCATCGAGAGCGGCTCGGGCCGTCTGCACCAGGTCCCCGGCGCCGTTCCCAGCCCGCGCGATTTCCCCAAGGGCGATCGCTTCGCACCCCGCTCGAGCCATCCGCGTATTGGCCTGGATACCCGTCCGGTCTTCAAGCGCGTGCCCGGCACCGAGCACTTCTATTCCGAGCTCCCCGACGAGGTGCTCAAGGCAAATGGTTTGACCCCTCACGCGGAGGTGATGTAGATGAGCGATACCGCAGTCAACGGCGTCGAGCCGATCATCTTCCTTGATGACGTCCACGTCACCTTTAGGACCCGTACCGGCTCGATTCTGCACCCCAACCTGGTTCACGCCGTCCAGGGTGTAACGATTAAGCTCATGCCCGGTCAGACGATCGGCATCGTCGGCGAGTCCGGTTGCGGTAAGTCCACCACCGCTAACGTCATGTGCGGCCTGCAGGCCCCCACGAGCGGCAAGGTCTACTTTAAGGGCAAGGACGTTACCAAACGTACCGCCGAGGACCGTCGCCACATGGGTCGCGTCATCTCGGTCGTGTTCCAGAACCCGGCCACGGCGCTCAACCCCCGCATGGTCGTTCGCGAGCAGCTGCTCGACCCCATGCGCGTCCACAACCTGGGTACCGAGGCCGAGCAGGAGAAGCGCGTCAAGGAACTCTTGGAGCTCACCGGTCTGCCCAGCTCCGCTGCCGAGGTTCTTCCCGGCCAGCTTTCGGGCGGCCAGCGTCAGCGCGTCGCAATTGCCCGTGCCCTGTCGCTGAACCCCGATGCCATCATCGCCGACGAGCCCACCTCGGCTCTGGACGTTTCGGTCCGCGCGCAGATTCTTAACCTGCTCACCGACCTTAAGAAGGAGCTCGGCCTGGCCATGGTGTTCATCAGCCATGACATCCAGACGGTCCGCTATATCTCTGACGACATCATCGTTATGAATGGCGGCAAGATCGTCGAGCAGGGCGAGGCCAAGCAGGTCTTCCAGCACCCCCAGGACCCCTACACCAAGATGCTGCTCGGCGCTGCGCCGTCGCTGCTGCATCCCAAGCTCGGCGAGTAACCTCGCTTTCCCTCCCGTGCGCCCGGTTCCCTTGCCGGGCGCACCTCCGTTGCGATTTCGAAAGGTTGGGTTCACGAGCCATGCCAAGTGCTCAGGAGCTACAACATCAATTTGGTGAATATCGAGGCGCCATGCCCCGTCCATCAGATTTCGATCTCTTTTGGAAGGATCGCATGGCCGAGGCCGACGCCGTCGGGCTTGACTATGCGATCGAGACGGCATCGGTCACCGATGCCGCGACCTGCCAGCTTTTCGACCTCTGGTATACCGGCATGTGTGGCGCTCGCCTGCATGCCAAGTACCTTAAACCCGTCTCGGACGAGCCCGTGCCATTGGTGCTTCAGTTTCATGGGTATCCGGGTGCAAGCTGCAGCTGGTTTGAGCAGGCGTCGTTTGCGGGCATGGGCATGGCACTCATCGCCCTCGACTGCCCCGGCCAAGGAGGTCCCTCCGAGGACATTGGTGGATTTGAGGGCACAACGGTTGCCGGGCATATCGTCGCCGGCATCGACGGCGACCCGGCCAACCTCTACTATGTCCGCTTACACCAAGATATTCGCATCCTGTGCCGTATTGTTCGTGAGCTCGAGGGCATCGATCTTGCCCGTGTGTTTGTGAACGGCGCGTCGCAGGGCGGCGGTTTGGGTATTGCGACCTGTGCGCTTAATAGCGAGCTTATCAATCGTGCCGCCATCCTCTATCCCTTCCTGTCGGATTTCCGCCTGGTCTGGGATTTGGATGCCGACGACATTGCCTACGAAGGCCTGCGCTATTGGTCTCGCTGGTTTGATGAGGACTCGACTCGTATTGACGAAGCCTATGCCAAGCTGGCGTACTTCGATTCCAAGAACTTTGCCCCTATGGTCAAATGCCCCGTGCTGTTTGGCACTGGCACAGCCGATATCGTCTGTCCGCCAGCGACGCAGTTTGCGGTCTATAACAACCTGACCTGCGAAAAGCGTCATGAGTTCTTTGAAGGCTTTGGCCACGAGGAGATTCAGGATTTTGACGATTTGATCATTCCGTTTTTCTGCAAGGGAGGGGAGGCTCATGTCTAAGTGCGAGAGCAATGTTGACGAGCTGATTGTCCCCGGGCTCGTGGGAATTCCTGGAACGGTTTCGTCAAGGCTCGCAGAATATCGGGGCTGGCACGGTGACGTCCAAGTAGATGTTTCTGATTTAGAGGCATGCGCTTCGAATCTTGAGATTCAAGGCCTGGCCATTACGGCGATTGACTTTGTTAACCCCTGCGCCCGTTACTCGGAGGTCTCCTTTGAGCTCGGTGACGATGCGATTCACGCTCGTTTGATCGAGCCTGTCGGTCGTGCCCGAGTATCTGAGCGCGTGCCGCTGTGCCTGATGTTCCACGACATCGATCGGCCTGTGCGCGGCTGGCATCACATGACGAGATTTGCCGCCATGGGGTATGCCGTCCTCGCGCTGGATGACGATGTTGCTGGTGCGGACGACCTGCAGCGGGGGATTTCTTCGCC
The DNA here is from genome assembly GCA_900555815.1 of uncultured Collinsella sp. Classification (GTDB taxonomy): domain Bacteria; phylum Actinomycetota; class Coriobacteriia; order Coriobacteriales; family Coriobacteriaceae; genus Collinsella. The sequence continues at coordinate 349 of USMR01000115.1, read as the reverse complement.
CGCTTTTGTCGAGCGCGTCCGTTGGGGTTGCGCGTTGGCGAAGGTGGCGCGCAATCTTGATGGCATGGACCCCGACCGCATCTTTGCATGGGGCGAGGGCCTTGGCGGCGGAGTCGCGCTGGCGGTTTCTGCTCTGGACGAGCGGGGCCTCGCCTGCACGGCGGTTGCCAATCCAATTCCCGGTGGCCTTGAGGCGCTGTCGTCTCGGGTGCGCGGATCGGTGCTCATGGGCACATCGCTCATGGATGCCGCGAGCGACCCCAAGGGCCAGTTTGCCGTATTCAACGGTCTTGAGTGTGACCGGAGGCATATCGTCTATGCCAAATACGCTCACGAGCGCATCAATGCG
>USMR01000114.1 GCA_900555815.1 uncultured Collinsella sp. | reverse complement strand
CGCCATTGAGCGCTGCGCCGTGCGCGAGCGCGCGACCGTGATGCTCGTGACCGCGCTGCTGCCGGTGGTCGACGATATCGAGCGTGCGATCGACCATGCCCGCAGCCAGGAGCTTGCCGACGACTTTAAGCAGTTCGTCGACGGCGTCGACGCGGTGCATGCCAAGCTGCTCGATGTGTTTGCGCACGAGGGCGTTGAGCCCATCGACCCCAAGGGCGAGGCGTTCGATCCGCTCGAGCATCAGGCTGTGGGTCGCGTCGAGGACGCATCGCAGTACGACGAGACCGTCAACGACGTGTACCAGAAGGGCTACCGCATGGCGGATCGCATCCTGCGTTCCGCGATGGTGACGGTGACCTACGGTGGCGAGAAGCGCCCCGCACCGGAGCCCGAAGCGGCGCCCGAGGATGCTACGGCCGATACGGCCGAGAGCACCGAGGAGTAATTGAGAAGGGCCCCGGGGCAACACCCGGGGCCCTTTCTGGCCTAGTGCCATATGAAAGCATGAGCCGTCGTCTGCATGGGCGGCGGACGTAACAGGAGAGGAGCTACGATGGCTGCAGGCAAAACCTTCTATGACATCCTGGGCGTATCCAAGAGCGCCTCCGATAAAGAGATCAAGAGCGCGTTTCGCAAGCTCGCGCAAAAATATCACCCCGATGCCGGCGGCGACGAGGCCAAGTTTAAGGAGATCAGCGAGGCCTACGAAACGCTTTCGGACGAGAAGAAGCGCAAAGAGTACGACCAGATGCTCATGTTTGGCGGCATGCCGGGCGCAGGCGGCGCGTATGGCGGCGGCTACGGTGCCGGCGCGGGCGCCAGCGGCTGCGGCGACATCTTCGACAGCATCTTTAGCGGCAACGGCGCCTGGGGCAGCGATTGGGGCTCGGGCTTTGCCGGGGCTGCGGGCGCTGCCGGTGCCGGCGCGGGTCGCAGCCGCGCTCGCAAGGGCGGCGACCTGTCGCTGACCGTCGATGTGACGGCTGAGGACGCGTTCCGCGGCGTGACGCACAAGGTCACCTATCGCATTCCCTCGACAGGCGAGCAGCAGACCATTACGGTCTCGGTGCCCGCGGGCGCGGTCGACGGCGGCAAGCTACGCTACAAGCGTCGCGGCGAGTACGGCGTTGCGGGTGGCGAGCGCGGCGACCTGGTCGTGACCACGCATGTGGAGGAGCACCCGCTGTTTAAGCGCAAAGGTGCCGACGTGACCATGGAGGTACCGGTCTCGGTCTACGAGGCGGCGCTCGGCTGCACGGTGGACGTGCCGACGCCCGGTGGTGCGACGGTTCGTCTGAAGGTGCCCGCGGGTACCCAGACGGGCAAGAAGTTCCGCTTTAAGGAGATGGGCGCGCCCGACGTTAAGCATCGCGGGCGCACCGGTGCGCTGCTTGTCGAGATCAAGGTGCAGGTTCCCACGAACCTGTCTGATGAGGAGCGCGATGCCATGACCAAGCTGCGCGAGGCCGACACGCGCGACTACCGCGAGAAGGTCAACCGTTACAAGGCGACGTACTAGGGCGGTCGCGGCGCACGCCCACGCCCGCGGGCTTATGATGGACGATAACGAGACGGAAAGGGGTCAGGTAGCATGGCCGAGGACAATAGGAACAAACCGCTGTACATGATTAGCGTGGCGGCCGAGCTGACCGGTATGCATCCGCAGACTCTGCGCGTCTACGAGTCCAAGGGCCTGGTGAACCCCCAGCGCTCGGGCGGCAACACGCGTCTGTATTCGCGTGCCGATATCGAGCGCCTGGAGCTCATCAACCAGCTGACCGACGAGGGCATCAACCTTGCCGGCGTGGTGCGCATCCTCGATATGAAGGAGCGTGCCGAGGAGCGCGAGCGCGAGAACGAAAAGCTCCGCGCCCGCGTGCGCCAGCTCGAGGACGAGCTGCACGAGTACAAGATGCAGAAGAAGATCACCGCCCTGGCCCCGCGCGACGGCTCGGTTAACCCCGAACAGGTCATGCGCAAGCTGCTGGGTGCCGGCGGGGATTTGTAGTTACGCGGGTTTACCAACCCGCGTAACGGGCCGACGCTGCGCGCCACCCAGAGCGACAATTTGTCATTCAAAAGGCAAGGCATGACCAGAAAGTCTATGCCTTGCCTTTTTCATGCCAACTTGTTCGCTCTGGACGTCGCTCGCTGTCCGTCCTCTACCTGCGGCGTTGCCTTGCTCCGGATGCGGTAGTCATTGGGGACGTTCTTAAATGACTGGTCAAAGGGGACATTCTTGCGGCACTTGGCAGTTGGGGACGTTCCTTTTGTGCCGGCACTTTGGGACGCTCCTTGTCATTGGTGCAAAGCAACCTCTCCTCATTGCGCCAAGCGGCGTGTGCCGTTAAGCGGAGGGGCGTATTGTTGGCCCATCGTTTGGGCATACAATGGCTATGAGCATGCTGCGGTGAAGGCTTGTCCGCTCCGCAGCTTTTTTCTACGGTTAAAGGAGTATGTATGTCCGTTGAGGTCATGAGGACTGTGATCGAGGCCGCCGAGGGCCGCGTGCCCGTCGACACGCTGTTTACCAATGCACAGATCGTCGACGTGTATGGCCAGCGCGTGGCGCCCGGTAGCGTGGCCGTCAAGGACGGTGTGATCGTCGGCGTGCTCTACGATGGTCGCGACGATGCCGCTGGCACCTATGAGGCAACTGAGGTCATCGACTGCCAGGGTCGCTATCTCGCTCCCGGTTTTATTGACGGGCATCTGCATATCGAGTCTTCGAACATCCGTCCCGCCGAGTATGCTCGCATGGCCGCGACGCGCGGTACTACCACCGCCATTGCCGACAGCCACGAGATTGCTAATGTGGCGGGCCTGGACGGCCTGCGCTTTATGATTGAGGACGGCCGCCGCGCACCCATCTCCATCAAATACATGATGCCTTCGTGCGTGCCCGCGCTGCCCGACGAGCAGGCCGGTGCCGTTATTTCTGCTGCCGATATGCAGGCGTTTTTTGCCGAGCATCCAGGCGATGTCTTTGGTCTGGGCGAAATGATGAACCTGCCGGGCGTCTTTATGGCCGACCCCGAGACTTGCGCTCGCATCGATGCTGCCAACCAGACGCCGTCCAAGCAGGTTGACGGCCACGCGCCGCTCGTTGCCGGCAAGGACCTCAACGCCTATGCCGCGGCGGGTATTATCGCCGACCACGAGTCGACGATTCCCGAGGAGGCGCTCGATAAACTGTCCCGCGGCATGTATGTGATGCTGCGTGAGGGCACGTGCAGCCACGATCTGGCCAATTTGTCCCCGATGCTGCTGGAAAACCCCGCCCGCGCCCGCCGTTGCTGCTTTGCGACCGACGACCGCGCTCCCTCCGACGCGCTTTCGACCGGCATGATCGACAATGACTGCCGCGTGGCCATCGAGGCTGGCGTCGACCCGGTGGTCGCCATCTCCATGGCGTCCCTTTCCACGGCTGAGGCATTTGGCCTGGACCACGGCTGTCGCGACCCGCATGAGCTCCGCGGCGCGATCGCCCCAGGCAAGCGTGCCGACCTGCTGGTGCTCAACGACCTGACGTTTGCCACAGCTCCGCATCGCGTGTATGCCGCCGGTGCCCTGGTGGCGCAGGATGGCACCTTTGTGGGCGAGGTCGCGCCCGAGACGGCCGAGGTCGCAGCCCTTGCCGATGAGCTGCGCGCTTCCGTTAAGCTGCCGAAGCTTTCGCTCGACGTGTTTGACTATGCCTTTAAGCCGGGCGAGGCCGTTATCGATGTCATCCCGGGTATGGCTATCACGGGTATGGCCCGCCCCGAGAGCGCCGAGGACTTGCGCCGCATTATGCTGATCGAGCGCCATGGCCGTGGCGTGTCGCTGCAGGCCGAGGGCGCCGATGGCGACGGCCCCGCTGGCCTGGGCCTGGTCGGCAAGCATATCGGTCGCGGCTGGGTGCGCGGTTTCACCATCACCGGTGGTGCCATTGCCTCCACGATCGGCCACGACTCGCACAACGTGTGCGTGGTGGGCGATAACGCTGCCGATATGATGGCTGCCGTTGAGGCCGTGGGCCAGGGTGGTCACGTGCTGGTGCGCAACGGCGAGGTCGTGGCGCGCATTCCGCTGGCGCTCGGTGGCCTGATGAGCGATGGCACGGCCGTGGACGTTGCCGCGCAGCACGACGACTTTATGGTCAAGGCGCGCGCCATGGGTATTGAGCCGCCGCTCGACCCCATCATGGGCATCATCTTCCTGCCCCTGCCGGTGATCCCGACGCTCCGCATCCGCCCCGAGGGCATGTTCGACGTCACAACCTTCACCTACGCCGACTAGTCATCGGGGACGTTCTTAAACGACTAGTCATCGAGGACACTCTTTGGCGGGCCGCCTGACGCCGCGACCGTAGGACCTCTGGCATGTGTGAGCTATTTGCCAGGTCCTTGTAACGTTTACGCCCGCGGAGTCTTATTTGAGCTCCCTTTGGGTACGTTGGAATCGGATACACGTTCGATTCCAACAAGCCCGAAGGGAGCTTTTCTATGTTTAAACTGATTGCATCCGATATGGACGGCACACTGCTTGACGAAAACGGCCAGGTGCCTCCCGAGACCTATGAACTGATTCTGGCGCTACACG
>USMR01000113.1 GCA_900555815.1 uncultured Collinsella sp. | reverse complement strand
TGTAGCGCTCGACCAGACCATCGGCGATCTTTGCCAGCGGGTTGTCGAACGCATCGAACGATGCGGGCTTGGCGGGCGCGCAACCATCAAAGTACTTGCCGCTCATGTTGAGCGAACGCGAGATAAGGTTGCCCCAGCTGTTGGCCAGGTCGGCGTTGTAGACCTGCTCCATGCGATCGAAGCTGATGGCACCGTCGGTGCCGGGGACGACGTCGGTCATAAAGTAGTAGCGATAGCCCTCGACGCCCAACATGTCGATAACGTCCTGCGGAGCGATGGCGTTGCCGCGGCTCTTGGACATCTTCTCGGCCTTGCCGGTCTCGGCATTGCGCACGGTCAGGAAGCCGTGGGCAAAGACGTGCTCGGGCAGGGCCTCGCCGATGGCCATGAGCATGGCGGGCCAAATGACGCAGTGGAAGCGGATGATGTCCTTGCCCACGATGTGGAACTGCGCGGGCCAGCGATAGGCCAGCTCGGCACGCGCCTCGTCGGTGTCGACACCGTAGCCGACGGCCGTCATATAGTTGAGCAGCGCATCGAACCACACGTAGGTCACGTGACCCTCGTCAAACGGGACCTGAATGCCCCAGTCAAAGCTCGTACGGCTCACGGAAAGGTCATTAAGGCCGCCCTCGACAAAGCTACGTACCTCGTTCATGCGGAACGCAGGCTCGACAAAGTCGGGGTGCTCGTCATAGAGCTTGAGCAGCTTGTCCTGGAAGGCGGAAAGCTTAAAGAAGTAGGACTCCTCCTGCACGCGCTCAAGCGGACGGTGGCAGTCGGGGCACAGGTGCTGGCCGACGCTGCCGTACTCCTCGTCGCCCTTCTGGACCTGCGTATCAGTGAAGTAGGTCTCGTCAGGCACGCAATACCAACCGTCGTAGCTGCCCTTATACAGGTAGCCGGACTCCTTCATGCGCTCCCACAGGTACTGCACGGCATGATGCTGGCGCGGCTCGGTGGTGCGGATGAAGTCGTCGTTGGAAATCTCGAGCTTGCTCCAAAGCTCCTTGAAGTGCGGAGCCTGGCTGTCGGTCCACTCCTGCGGCGTCATGTTGTGCTTGGCCGCGGCCTCGGCGACCTTCTCGCCGTGCTCGTCCATGCCGGTCAGGAACTTGACGTTATAGCCGGCGGAGCGGCGATAGCGAGCCTGAACGTCGGCGATGATGGTGGAATAAGCCGTGCCCAGGTGCGGATCGGCGTTGACGTAGTAGATGGGCGTCGTGATAAAGAACGAAGGCTTGCTTTGATCCATGGGGTTTGTCCTCCAGAAAAACGTTGCATACAGGGGATGATTCTAGCGCAAGGGCTGGATATCCTCCATCTATTGCATATCGAGCACCATGGCATAGACATCGCGCTTGCGGCGCGAATACTTCTGAGACAGGCGCTTGGCCACCGCAGAGGCGGGCTCCCCCTCCTCGAGCGCGGCGCGGATATCCTCGCGCAGGGCCTCGTCGGGATCCGCTGCCGCGGCGCCAACCGGCACGATACCGGCCTCCTCATCCTCGCTCGGCGGCGCGATGACCAGCGCAATCTCGCCCTTTACCTCGCCGCGAGCATGCAGCTCCTCGGCAAGCTGAGCAGCGGGCCCGCGCAAGACCTCCTCGTGCAGCTTGGTGAGTTCGCGGCAGACGGCAACCTCACGCTGGGGAAAGACCTCCGCCACGGCCTCGAGCGTCGCCACGATGCGATGTGGAGACTCGTAGAAGATGAGTGCGCCGGGCACCACGGCAAGGCGCTGTAAACGGCGCACGCGGTCGCCGTGCTTTCGGCCCAAAAAGCCCTCGAAGAAAAAATGCTCGCAGGGAATGCCGGACGAAACGAGCGCCGTGACGCAAGCAGAGGGCCCGGGAATAACTTCAACGGGCACATCGGCCTCACGCGCCGCCTCGACCAGCGCCTGTCCGGGATCGGACACACTCGGCATGCCGGCGTCCGAGGCAAAAGCGAGGGTCTCCCCCGCCAGCAGACGGTCGACCAGGCCGACGGCGCGGCTGGCGATCACATTCTCGTCGCAACGGACAAGCGGCTTGGAAATGCCCAGATGCATCAGCAGCTTTGACGTCACACGCGTGTCTTCGCAGCAGATGGCATCGGCGGCGGCAAACGCCTCGCCAACGCGCGGGGACAGGTCGCCCAGGTTGCCGATGGGCGTGCCGACCACATAGAGTTTGCCCGTATGGGTGCTGTTTTGCGTCATATCAACCTATTCAATCATGCCGCGCTCGAGCGTACCGAGCGCCGCGCGGGCGTCCCATGCTGCAATGCGCTTCTCGGTCTTCCACGTTTGGAAGAACCAACCGGCAGCCGGCGCAAACGAAGCCAGCTGGTTGGCGATAAACACGCGCTCGTAGGCATTGCGGCCCTCGGGCGTAACCGACGAGTTGGCAAAGATCGCCGCGCCCGACCATTCGCCCACCAGCACGGGGAACCCAGTCGAAATCGCTTCTTTAAGCTCGCGCTTGTTACGGGAAATCGCCGTCGTCAGCCCGCGGGGGCTCGTGATGTCGAGCGCATACTCGTCGCGGTAATGGTACAGGTGAAGGTCCATGTAGACGTTCTTGTACTTGGCGCCGCGCATAAAATGCTTCCACTCGCTGGGATGCCCCGAAGACGAAAAGACGACGATCTTATCCTCGGGCATATACGAACGGACGAGCTCGTAGGCATCGCGATAGAAATTGCGCAGGTAGTGAGCCGGAATGCCATCCGTCATGGCAAAGAGACTCTTGCGGACGCTCATCTGCGGCGTATCCAGCAGCTCAATGCCCAGCAGGCTCTCGGCCTCGCCGTAGCGATCGGCCAGGCGCTCGAGCACGTCGAGTGCCACATGACGGCCGTTGGTGGACGAATGCCACTCGGCAACAGCCTCTGGCGTGGTGGGCGAATCATTGGAATCGCCCTGACCACCGGGCACAGTTGCCAGATCGAGCAGCACGCGGATGTCGTACTTGGCAGCCCACTCAATTGCACGGTCGATGTAGTCGACAACCGAGATGTAGGAGGCATCGGACTCCTGTGAGCCAAAGGCATACCAAGGCACCGGCAGGCGCACGGCGTTGAGGCCGATCTGCGCCATGCGACGGAAATCATCCTCGCTCACAAACGTCTCGTAATGACGGCGCATGCGCTCGTTATAGGCGGCGGTGCCCATGGCCTCCTGCAGCTCGGCCACGTTGGATGCACCGGTCGCCGCGTACAGCGACGGGGTCACCCAAGGCTCGGGAATAAACCAGCCAGAGAGATTAACGCCGAGTATCCTCTCCATCACTGCCCCCTTTTGAATCATACGGGCTAAGCCCGCATCGCTCTTGCATGACATATCTATCGATTTGAGTATACCCGCGCATGCAGACAGGCGACCGAACGGTCTACAAAGTGGCGCAAAAGTGGGAGGAATGTCTGGGACAGGTGGGCAGGAGCTGGTGCGCCGAGATGTGCGCGCACGTCGGAAGTAAGCGCCGGAAAGCGCATCCCGTTTTTCGCAAAAGACTGGGATGCATTTTCCGCTCGAGGCCTCAATCGGAAAATGCATCCCGTTCTGAGCGCGAGATCTGGGACGCAGTTTCCGCCAAAGGCCGCAAAAGGAAAGCACGTCCCATTCTGACGCCGGATTCCGGGTCGCGCTTTCCCAAGCGACATCAAAGCGGAAAACGCATCCCACTCTGAAGCCAAATTCCGGGACGCAGTTTCCGCAGAACCCTACATAAAAGAAAAGGACCCCTTTGCAGAGGTCCTAGTCAATTCAAGGTGGCGGGGAAGGGAATCGAACCCCTGACACGAGGATTTTCAGTCCTCTGCTCTACCAACTGAGCTACCCAGCCATTTGAGGTGTGCCTTGTTTCAAGGCTTGATTAGTATAACCAAGGACGCGTTCCGGTCAACCGAGAATTTTAAAAAAGTTTTTGAGCACAGCTCAGTTCTATAAATCGGCACGTCAGAGGCATCAGCCGGCAGCAAGAAGTTTTTCGCTCAGAGCCGCACGGGCAAACTCACTTGGCGTCATCCCCTCGGCAGCCGCCCGTCGACGAATGGCCTCCTTCATTCCCAGAGGAATCTTGACCGACAGCGTTGCCGTCCCCTCACCTGAGAGCGGGGGCCGTCCATGCACGATCCCACCAGCGGTGTGTTCGCCATCCGGAAACTCTCCGCGCTCGTACGACTCGCACCACGCGTCAATCATTTCATCCGTTACAACCTGACCATTAGCGGCCGTATACGTCTTGCCCATCATCGACCCCTCTGCCGAGCTCGCTCGATCTCTTGCCAGAATTTCTTCTGGACTGGAGACAAGGCATGAATGATAAGCCACCCACGGACAAGCTCGACCGCGACAAGCTCCACGCTTCGTCCGTCTGGGAGCCATCCAATCGCAAGCCATCTCGGCGGCTCGTCCTTCGACTCGCGACGAATGCACTCAGTAACCGCAAGCCAAGCGCTAAGCACCTGCTTTTCCGTCAGGTGCTTTTTAGCGTTGGGATGGATCTCAACATCCATGCATCTTCTCCTCCATCTTACCCAATTTCGTATGACGAAAGTCCACTGTCGCCAATTCTTAAGCCGGCACGCGTTGGGGAGCAGGGG
>USMR01000112.1 GCA_900555815.1 uncultured Collinsella sp. | reverse complement strand
AAGAGGAGGGAAGCGTACTTCGGTACGCGACCGACGATTGAACGTCAGATTGCCGCTTAGGGGCGTTTGCAGCGTCGAGCCGTTACGCGGTTTGGTAAAACCGCGTAACTTCATCGTAGAAGCACGCTTGCGGGCGGCGGATGCTCGTCTCCTGTCGCCCGCTCACCGAGGCCCGGCAATTGCCTTAATATCTTAAGGACCTCGATTTGTCCAAGACTGAGCGAAGGAGCTCATCATGAGCGACGGAAAGAAAAAGCTTTCCTTCTTGACGGTCATCTCGACCATCATCTGCGTCGTCTTCGTTTGCGAGGCCGCCGCACCTGCTGCTGCCATTGGCAACCAGCAGTTCTTCTGGTGGATCTTCCTGATTCTGACCTTCCTGCTCCCTTATGGCATGGTCGTTGCCGAGCTCGGCACTACCTATGACGGTGAGGGTGGCATTTACGACTGGGTACGCGATGGCCTGGGCGACAAGTGGGGCGCCCGCATTTCGTACTACTACTGGGTTAACTACCCGCTGTGGATTGCCTCGCTGGCCACCATGTTCCCTGACATTTTGGGTATGGTCTTTGGCGTCGAGTTCAATCTGATTGCCAAGATTGGTATCGACCTTGCCTTTGTGTGGATTGTCTATCTTATGGGCCGCTCCAAGGCTGCCGACTCCGAGTGGGTCCTGAACGGCGGCGCCATCATCAAGGTCGCCGTTGCCGTTATCGTCGGCGCTTTGGGCATTTGGTACGCCATGGAGAACGGTTTTGCGAACGATATGTCCGCTGCCACCTTCCTGCCCGAGCTCACCAACACCAACGCGCTCGGCTACCTGTCGATTATCATCTTTAACTTCATGGGCTTCGAGGTCATCTGCACCATGACCGACGATATGGCCGATCCCGCTCGCGATATCCCCAAGGCTATCATCGTCGGCGGCCTGTCCATCGCCGTGATCTATCTGTTCGCTGGCTTTGGAATCGGCGCTGCTGTGTCGGCCGATTCCATCGATCCCGACTACGGCATGATTTACGCTGTCCAGACTATTGTGGGCGATTCCATGATCTTTAAGGTCATCTGCATCGCCTTCCTGATCACGCTGCTCGCCAACATGGCTGCCTGGTCCTTCGGCGTCAACTCCGTTGCTCGCTATGCTGCCGAGCATGGCAACATGCCCAAGGTCTTCGCCTCGATGATCTCGGATGACGACATGCCCAACGGCGCCAACCTGGTCAACGCCATCGTTGCCTCCCTGGTGCTGTGCCTGCAGTTGGTTCCCATCGACGCCATCTCCAACGGTGTCTTCTGGATGCTCTTCGGTACCTCCGTTGTCTTCCTGCTGCTGACCTACATCCCGATGTTCCCGGCATTCCTCAACCTTCGTAAGAACGACCCCAACCGTGAGCGTATCTTTACGTTCCCGTTTAAGGGAGCCATGATGACGGTCATGCTGGCTATTCCCTGCATCGAGCTGTTTCTGGCTATCGTTGCAACGCTGATTCCGTTCTCTGTCGATGAGATTGGCGATAAGGTCCCGATGATCGTCATCTTCATCGTGCTCTTGCTTATTGGCGAGGTTGTCCGCGTCGTCAGTGCTAAGGGCCGCGAGACCGAGTACAAGGGTCTCACTCCCGAGCTGGCTGCTCAGCGCCTCACTGAGGAGTCCGAGGAGGACTAGAGCACCCGGATTCGGGGCTCCAACCTTCCTCGCGTACCAACGTACGCTTCGTCGGGCTTGTCGCTCCCGACTCGGGACGTTCTAGCCTCTTCGGAGGCGTGCCCAAGCAACAGGTTTGCTAACCTTTCTCTGAGGTGGGTGTGAGCTATTGCTCCGGTAACCACCGCCCGCCCCAATCTCTCTTCCGTATCCTTCGTGCGTTTTGTCTCCGCGCACCGGGTTACGTCGTCGCTTGCCGGTGCGACATCCGTGAAAACCGGTGCCAGGCGCCCCGACCTTTGCCGGGGAACGGGCGCCTACCATCTCTTGGTTTTAGGCTGCGGGTAACCCGCCCGCAGCAAGCGATCGTTGGATTTGGAGGAAATCTTATGCGTACGATCACCGAGTCCGAGTCCACCCCTAAGGCCGATGGCTTCTTTATGCCTGCTGAGTTCGCCCCACAGGATCGCGTGTGGATGGGCTGGCCCCATCGCACCGACACCTGGGCCCACGGCGCCAAGCCGGCCCAGAAGCAGTACGCCGCCATCGCCCGGGCCATCGCCGAGTTCACGCCGGTCGTTATGTGCGCCAACGAGGACGACTACGCCAACTGCAAGGCCGCCTTTGAGGAAGACGAGAACGTCACCGTTATCGAGATTACCACCGACGACGCTTGGTTCCGCGACACCGCTGCCACTTTTGTTATCAATGGCAAGGGCGATAAGCGCGCCAACCACTGGCACTTCAACGCCTACGGCGGCCTCGTCGACGGCCTCTATTTCCCGTGGGACAAGGACGAGCAGATTGCCCTTAAGATGGCTGAGCTTTCCGGCTGCCGTCGCTATCGTCCCGATGACATGATCCTCGAGGGCGGTTCCATCACCGTCGACGGCGAAGGCACCGTGGTCGTGACCGACCAGTGCCTGCTTTCCCCGGGCCGCACCTGCTCTGCGGTTCTGGAGGAGGAAGAGGATCCCGAGTCCATCTGGCCCAAGTTCCACAAGAAGTTTGAGCCCTGGAGTGAGGAACTTCGCGCCTATATGGACGAGCACCTCAAGGATTACCTGGGTGTCGAGAAGGTCATCTGGATTAAGGAGGGCATCGACCCCGAGGAGACCAACGGCCACATCGATGATGTCGCTACGTTCATCGCTCCGGGCGTCATGGCTTGCATCTGGACCGACGATCCCGAGTATCCGTTCTACGAGCAGTGCCACGCTGTCTACGAGACCCTCTCCAACGCCGTTGACGCCAAGGGCCGCAAGATGAAGGTCTACAAGCTCTGTATGCCTGTGAACCCGCTGTTCATGGACCAGGCTTCCTGCGACACCATCGACGCCGACGAGAACGCCGAGCCGCGCGTTGCCGACGAGCCGCTGATCGCCTCCTACATGAACTACCTGGTCACCAACCACGGCGTTATCGTCCCGCAGTACGGCGACGAGAACGATCAGCTTGCCGTTGACACGCTCCAGAAGATCTACGACGAGGTCTGGGGCGAGGGCGTCTACAAGTGCGTCGGCGTTCAGTCCGAGCAGGTCGTCTTCGGTGGCGGAAATATCCACTGCATTACGCAGCAGGAGCCCTCGGCGTAACTGTCTGTCTTCCCGAGGCACGGCACCTTGCCCTTCAATCGTCGGGCATGACCCTTAAGGTCTATGCCCTCCTCTTTCAAGGCAATCTGCCGCACCTCGAACGGTCGACAAATACTAGAGACTCTTAATACGAGTGCCGGCGGCGGTATCCTCGATCGTCAGCCCGAGGTCCTTGAGCTGGTCGCGGATGGCGTCGGCCAGATCCCAGTTCTTGGCGGCACGAGCCTCGGCACGAGCCTCGAGAATCTTGGCAGCGGCCTCGTCCACGTCGTCGCCCGTGTAGGCAACCAAACCGGCGGCAACGCCCAGCAGGCCCAGCGGCAACTCGACCTTGGGCTCGGGAAGCTCAACGCCAAACGTATCGAGCAGCTCGGCCAGCGTATCGGCGGCAGCCAGGGCTGCGGCCTTGTCGGCAGCATCGCCCGCCTGCTCCAGATACTGATTGCACTCGGTGACAAAGCCAAAGACAGCACCCATGGCACCGGCGGTGTTAAAGTCGTCGTCCATGCACTCCTTAAAGGCGGCGCGGGTCTCGGCGGCCTTGGCGGAAAACGCCTCGGCGGCACCCGCATCGGCATCGGCCTTCGCATGGTTCGCAGCCCAACGAAGGTTCTCGACCGTACCGGCAATACGCGTGAGTGAGTTCTCGGCACCCTCCAGGCGCTCCCAGGAGAAGTCGAGCGGCGAGCGATAGCTCGTCTGCAGCATCAACAGGCGCAGGGCCGCGGCAGAGTGCTGCTCGAGCACCTCGGCCAGCGTAAAGAAGTTTCCGAGCGACTTGGACATCTTCTCGCCGTCAACCAGCAGCATGCCCGTGTGCATCCAGGTGTTGGAGAAGCCCTGGTGCCAGGCGCAGGTGGCCTGGGCGCACTCGTTCTCGTGATGCGGGAAGGCAAGGTCGGAGCCGCCGCCGTGGATGTCAATCGGGGTGCCCAGGTAGCGGTGTACCATGGCGGCGCACTCGGTGTGCCAACCGGGACGGCCCTCGCCCCAGGGGCTCGGCCAGCTGGGCTCGCCGGGCTTGGCGGCCTTCCACAGGGCAAAGTCGAGCGGGTCGTTCTTGTCCTCGTTCTCCTCGATGCGCGCACCCACCATAAGGTCATCGATGTTGCGGCCCGAGACCTGACAATAGTTGGGATCGCTGCGCACGGCAAAGTACACGTCGCCGTTATCGGCGGCGTAAGCGTGGCCCTGCTCGATGAGCGTCTTGATCATGGCGATCATGGGACCGATCTCCTTGGTGGCGCGGGGGCGCACATCGGGATCGAGCACGTTGGCGGCGCGCATGACGCCGATGAACTTGTCGGAGAACTCCGTCGCGACCTCGGCGGCAGTGCGGCCCTGCTCGTTGGCGCGCTTGATGATCTTAT
>USMR01000111.1 GCA_900555815.1 uncultured Collinsella sp. | reverse complement strand
GATGAGATGGGCATGGCCCGTGCTATCCGTACCGCCGTTGCGGGCGCCGTGGCCGATACGGGACTTGAACCCGACTGTGTCCTCATGGATGGCAACCCCTTGGGCGCCGTCCCTAACGAGCGCGATGTGGTGAAGGGCGATGCCAAAATCGCCTGCATCGCCGCGGCGTCCATCATGGCCAAGGTCACGCGTGACGAGATGATGGTCGAGTACGACGCCGAGTATCCCGAGTACCATCTGGCCGAGTCGAAGGGCTATGCGAGCCCCGAGCATATCGAGGCCATTCGCAAACATGGACTTTGTCCACTACACCGCGTGAGCTTTTGCGGAAACTTTCTGCAGACTGAGCGCCTTTTCTAGGTCAATTGTGGAGACAGGGACCTCTGGGGTTTTATAAACCTGCTGGTAGCGGGCCGTATGCAACACCATTGCTGCGTACGGCCCGTTTTTTGTCGGCATTTGGTCAGCTTTTGGTTTGCTTCCGGTACTTACCCGCATGAAAGGTGCCCTCATCATCGGGGCAATGCAGTGTGCGGGAAAGGAGACCCCATGAGTGCCGCAAGCAAAAAGAGCAAGACGCAGCAGCTCAAGGAGCGTTGGGAAAACGGCGAGCTCGACTGCGGGGCGATGACGCCCGAGTTTATCAAGGGACTCAGTCCCCGCGAGCTGGGTATGCTGGGCGAGCTGATCACCATCGACTACTTTAACGAGCGCGGCTACAACTTGCTGGAGCAGGGTTATCGTTGCACCGAGGGCGAGGCTGATCTGGTGCTGCTCGATGAGCTCGACGATGTCGTGGTAATGGCCGAGGTCAAGACCAGACGCGTTGCACTGGATTGCAGCACGAGGGTCTTTCCGGAGGAGGCCGTGGACGCCCAAAAGCAACGCCGCTACCGCCGCATCGCAAGCTGCTATCTTATGGAGCATTATCCGCTCAAGGCGATTCGCTTCGATGCCGTGGGTGTCACCATCCGCGGCGGGCATATCGCCGAGATCGAGCACCAGTACAACGCGTTCGATTGGCAGGTGTCGTGATGGCGTTCGAGACGTTTGCCGTTCACGCGGCCTGCATCCGCGGCGTCGAGGCGATTCCCGTCACGGTCGAGGTCTCGCTTGCCGGTGGCGTTCCGGGCATTCAGATGCTCGGTATTCCGAGTATGGAGGTGATGGAGTCACGCGGTCGTATTCGCTGCGCGATGCGCTCCGCCGGGTTCGAGATCCCACGCTCGGGCATTACGGTCAACCTGGCGCCCGGCGATATTCGCAAGACCGGTAGCGGCTTTGATCTGCCCATCGCCATCGCGGTATTGGCGGCCGATGGCCAGATTCCCCGCGACAACCTCGATCGTTGTCTTATCGCTGGTGAGCTTGGCTTGGACGGTACGGTGCTTCCTGTCAAGGGCGAGGTGGCGTTTCAACTATTGGCGCGTGATATGGGGCTGTCTTTTATCGCCGGCAGGTCCGACCAGCATGTGCCGCTCGCGGGCGTGGATTGCGGATTTATCGACCATCTGTCTCAGCTTGCTCGCGGCATGGGCGATGCCGCGCGGCATTATCTGGATTCCGAGGGTGTGGAGGCTATTTTTGAGCCCGAACTCGACTATGCCGACGTGCTGGGGCAGGAGGTTGCCAAACGCGGCATGGCACTGGCGGCAGCGGGTGAGCTCGGTTTGCTTATGATTGGGTCCCCGGGATCGGGCAAGACCATGCTCGCACGCCGTATGACCGGCATCCTGGCCGAGCTTTCCGTTGAGGATCAACAGGAGGCGCTGTGCATCCATTCGGTTTTGGGTGAGAACATTGATGGCTTGTTGGCGGGGCACCGGCCTTTCCGCAGTCCCCATCACAGCATTTCAACGGCGGGCCTCATTGGCGGAGGACGCCCGGTGCATCCGGGTGAGATCAGCCTGGCTCATGGCGGCGTGCTCTTTTTGGACGAGCTTGCCGAGTTTCCTACGGGTGTGCTGCAGACGCTGCGTCAGCCCATCGAGCGCGGCTATGTGAGAATCGTACGCGTCGACGGGGCTTTTACCTTCCCGTCGCGCTTTCAGCTGCTGGCTGCGAGCAATCCCTGCCCCTGCGGCTTTTTGGGTTATCGCTACTTGCCTTGTCTCTTCTCGGAGGCGATGGTCGAGCGCTATCGGTCTAAACTGCGCGGTCCTTTAGCCGACCGTATCGACATGATGATCGATGTGACCCGTCCCGACCCCCAAGTGATTATCGAGGGTGCGGAGGGTATGTCGTCGGCCAAGTTACGTGACTACGTTGTGCGCGGTCGCGCCTTTCGCGCTTGGCGCGAATCCCGTATGGACGACGCGGATGCCGAGGCAGAGAATGACGAGACGCGGTCCATTGACGGTGTCGTTTCGACCTTTGAGCTCGATGATGCTGCCGAGAAATGCGTACTCGGTCTGTCCAAACGCACACATCTCACAGGGCGTGGCATCGTGCGCCTGGTTCGCATTGCGCGCACGATCGCAGATGTCGCCGAGAGCGAGCAAGTGACGCAGGACCACGTGCTCGAGGCGGCGATGTACCAGGGAAGGAGGGACCAATGATGGCCGAGGGGACCTTCGAGCTGCATCCAGGTGACGCGTTGTATCCCGAGACCGTTTTGGAGCTTTCTGATGTACCTCAGACGCTCTATGTGCGCGGCAACCCCGAGGCGCTTTCGACGCCTGCGCTCTCCATCATCGGCGCTCGAAAGGCCTCGCCGTATGGTCTTGCCGTGGCAGAGCTTGCGGCAAAGGTTGCGGTCGAGGCGGGAGTGACGGTAGTTTCGGGCGGCGCGGTCGGTTGTGACCAAGCCTCGGGTTGGGCTGCGGTCAACGCCGGCGGCAAACACGTCGTGGTGCTGGGGACGGGCGCCGACGTGGTCTACCCGCGTTCGAGCGCGGGGCTTATTACACGCACGCTCGATACGGGTGGCGCGGTCGTGTCTATCTCTCCGTGGGGCATGGGGCCGCGCAAGTTTGCCTTTCCGCGCCGCAATCGCGTGATCGCGGCCCTGTCGCAAGCCCTCTTTGTATCCGAGGCGGGTATGCCTTCCGGGACGTTTTCTACAGCCGAGGCTGCTATGGATTTGGGGCGCGAACTTCTTGCCGTGCCGGGGTCGATCCTATCGCCCGAGTCGCGTGGCACGAATTATCTCATTGCGAACGGTGCCTGCTGCATTGTCGACGAGGAGTCCATCGAGATGGCTATCTCTCGCATATACGGCACCCTGCGCTACTCGCGCCCCGATGCTCCCGGCATTGCCGACCTGAATCCAACACAGCAGACCGTGATGCATGCGCTCATCGCCTCTCCGCTCAAGGTCGACGACATCGCGGCGCTCGTCTCACTCGATGCTGTCGGCGTACTCAAACTCTTGGGTTCGCTTGAACTCGAGGGCCTTATCGAGCGCATGATGGATGGAAGGTATGCGCCCTCCAAGTTTGCCCTTCACGCCCAGACGCCCTTCGGTCACAATGGAAAACGTGTCAATTAGAAAGGTGTTTGCAGATGCAGTTCGATCAGGTGACGGTTATCGGTGGCGGTCTGGCGGGTTCGGAATGCGCGATCCAGCTGGCAGACCGCGGGTTTGCCGTAAAGCTGTGCGAGATGCGCCCCCAGGTGAGCTCCCCGGCTCACCATACCGATCACCTGGCAGAGCTCGTCTGCTCCAATTCGTTTAAGTCGACCCGTCCGGATTCCGCGGCTGGTTTGCTGAAGGCCGAGCTTGAGCGCATGGGTTCAGTCCTGCTCGACTGCGCCCATCGCGCTGCTGTTCCCGCTGGTGGCGCCCTGGCGGTCGACCGTGTTACATTCTCCGAGCTCGTCGAGGCTGAGGTTGCCGCCCGCCCCAATATCGAGGTCGTTCACGGCGAGGTCACCCAGATCCCCGAGGGCCACGTGGTCATTGCCGCGGGCCCGCTGTGTTCACCGGCGCTGAGCGAAGAGGTCATGAAGCTCGTCGGTGGCGACGCCCTTGCGTTCTTCGATGCCGCGGCGCCGATCGTCGATGCCTCCACGCTCGATATGGACGTGCTGTTTTCGCAGTCGCGCTACGAGGAGCAGGGGAGCGGCGACTATCTCAACGCTCCGCTCAACAAGGAGGAGTACGAGGCCTTTATCGAGGCGCTCACCACGGCCGACCGCGTGGTGCTCAAGGACTTTGAGGGCGGCGATCTGTTCCAAGCCTGCCAGCCTGCCTAGGAGGTTGCGCGCACCGGCAAGGACGCCATTCGCGTTGGCGCCATGAAGCCCGTCGGCCTCACCGACCCGCGTACCGGACGTCGCCCTTGGGCGGCGATTCAGCTGCGTGCCGAGAACAAGGAGAAGACCGCCTATAACCTGGTGGGCTTCCAGACCAACCTGACCTTTGGCGAGCAGAAGCGCGTCTTCCATATGGTGCCGGGCCTGGAGAACGCTGAGTTCTTCCGCTACGGTGTCATGCACCGCAATACCTTTGTCGACGCCCCGCACGTGCTCGATGGCACCTTTGCCGTGCCCGGTACCGGCGTGCGCCTGGCCGGTCAGATCACCGGCACCGAGGGGTACATGGAAGCCGTGGCGACCGGTCTGCTCGCGGCGCTCAACACCTATGCAGAGGCTATCGGCGCCGATTCCGTC
>USMR01000110.1 GCA_900555815.1 uncultured Collinsella sp. | reverse complement strand
TCCTCTTCGAAGGCATCGACCTGCGGTACCACCCTCGCCCTTAAGGACGGCGGCGTGCCCATTAAGCGCCCGGTCTCCGGTATCGCCATGGGCCTGATCCAGGAGGAGGGCAAGACCGTGGTCCTGTCCGACATCCAGGGTCTCGAGGACTTCCTGGGCGACATGGACTTTAAGGTCACCGGCACCACCGAGGGCATCACCGCCCTGCAGATGGACAACAAGGCCACCGGCCTCACCTTTGACATCCTGGCCCGCGCCCTGCAGCAGGCCAAGGAGGGTCGCGCTTTCATCCTGCAGAAGATGCTCGATGTGATCCCCGAGCCGCGCCACACCACGCGCAGCACCGCTCCGCGCATCGTCTCCATCCAGGTTCCGACCGACAAGATCCGCGACGTCATCGGTTCCGGCGGTAAGGTCATCCGCGGTATTCAGGACGAGACCGGCGCTTCGGTCGACATCCAGGAGGACGGCACCGTCTTTGTCGGCGGCACCGGCGAGTCCGTGGACCAGGCCGTCGAGCGCATCAAGCTCATCATCAAGGTTCCCGAGCCGGGCGAGGAGTACACGGGTCGCGTGGTCTCCATCCAGCCCTTCGGCGCCTTTGTGAACCTGCTGCCCGGTAAGGATGGCCTGCTGCACATCTCCCGCGTTGCCAAGGGCCGCGTGGAGAAGGTCGAGGACGTTCTCAATGTGGGCGACGAGGTCAAGGTCGTCGTCATCGAGGTCGACGATCGCGGCAAGATCTCGCTCGATCGTCTGGACAAGCCCGAGGCCCCGGCTCGTGCCGAGGGTGCCTCGGAGGGCGACGGCGAGCACTTCCAGCGCCGTGAGCGTCCGCGTCGCGAGCGCTCCGAGCGCGGCGACCGTCCGCGTCGTCCCGGCGACAACGGAGGCCGAAAGCCCCGCCGTCACCACGACGCCGAGTAACAGCTAAACAAGGGCGACTCCGGACAGGGGCCGCCCTTTTGCTATTCCCAGCGGGGGCCGCGGGCAAAGTTTCCTGCTCTACAGTCCTGCTCACGACGGAGGCCACATTAAGTGGCCTCCTGTTCGTGCGGAACTCGCGATAAACCTAAGCCGGTGTCCCCGCTCTCCCGGGGCCTGCGGCTACTTGGTTGTCGCAGGCGGCTCGCTTTTCGGAACAGGGCTGATATTTTCTAGATGAAAGGCGCTCTTGGTCCTTATGGGCCTGGGGCGCCTGTCTTTTAAAGGTAGATTTTTGGGAGGCCGGCACTTGGAGACGTTCCTTTAGTGCCGGCACTTTAGGAACGTCCCCAAGTGCCGGCTGTGGGACGGAGGGATTCCGCGTCCGCCTTTTCGGCGGCCGCGCCCCGCTGCGTCGCTTCGCTCCTTGCGTGCTGCGCTGGAAAACGCTTCGCGTTTCCTCAGCTCCGCACCCTTGCGGGTTCGAATTCCTCCGCTTGCCCACAAGAAAGCGCTCCAGGTTCATAAGGGCCTGGAGCGCTGTGTTCTTAAGGGCTGGGACGGAGGGATTCGAACCCCCAACAGCCGGCACCAAAAACCGGAGTTCTACCGTTGAACTACGTCCCAATGTGTGGTGTTGCCCAAAAGCAACTCGTTTAGTTTACCTAATCTGCGAGGGCATCGCAAACACCATCGAGCAGGCGTACGGCGAGTGTCTGCGCGTCGCTGGCCGTGAAAGTGCCGTTGTAGCGCGTCATGCCCGTGAGCTCAATGCGAATGCGAGCCGGCTTCTGCTGCGCGGTGACATTGGCAGTGCGGATGCGCTGGGCCAGGTTGTGGCACTCGGCGAGGGCAATCGTGGCGCGCGGTGCGGCGTCGGCGGGCAGCTCGTCGCTTGCGATTTCGAGCACCAGGTCAACGTCGGTTGGGACCTCGGAGTCGCAGAGCATCATGCCGCTGTTGTCGGTCGTTGCCGTGGCGATATTCCACATGCGCGACGCAACACTGCGTGCGATGGGGTCCTCGCCGATAACGGCAATCTGGAAGCGCTCGAGCACGTTGGCGGCGCGAGCAAAACCGATGCGGGACTCGGCTTCGGTGACCGAGGGCTTGCCCTCCCACACATGGTGCAGGCGGTTGATGTAGGCGTAGGTGTCCTGGAAGGCCATGCCGTCGGCAAACAGGCCGACATTTTCCTGGAACTGCTGCAGGGCGGCCTCGGTATGCGGGCCAAAGTAGCCGTCGTCTTCGCCACAGGCAAAGCCCAAAACGTTGAGAGCGCGCTGCAGGGCCTGCACATCGGCGCCATGGAAATTGGGCATGCGCAGATAGAGGGTGCGGTCGCCCAGCTTATACGAAGCGTCTACAAGGGCGCTCCAACAGGGGATATCGACGGCATGACCGGCAGCAAGGCCGCTGTCGAGCCTGAAGGTGCTGACGGCCTGCTCAGTGGTGGCTCCAAAGTACTTGTCGGTGACTTCGGCGGCATCAATCGTGTAGCCGAGCTGCAGGAGACGAGACTGCACGTCCTCGACGGCTGCTCCTTGCATGCCCGTTGTAATAGGTTCCATGAACGAACCCCTTTCGGCGTACCATTCGTACTATTTGAGCGTCTGTCGGATAGACAACGCAAAGGGATGCATAAACATGCACTCAACAGTGTAGCAAGTTGTGCCTAAATACGCTGCTGACAGGTTTTATAACCCCCGTTAGTTAA
Organism: uncultured Collinsella sp.; assembly: GCA_900555815.1. Classification (GTDB taxonomy): domain Bacteria; phylum Actinomycetota; class Coriobacteriia; order Coriobacteriales; family Coriobacteriaceae; genus Collinsella. The sequence goes on along the minus strand of USMR01000110.1, from coordinate 2,032 downwards.
GGCGCTCCACAAAGAAATCTGCCATGGAGAGGAACAGCTCGCGTGCGTGCGGATCAAGCTCAACGTTCTCGATGGCCGCTTTGGCCTTAGCGGTCAGGTCGAGCGCGTAAGTGTGGGCGTAATCGATGGAGCCGGTCTCCTGGAAGATCTCCACGGCGCGTGCGAGCTGCGCGGGATCATCGGTGCCTGAGGAAAGAATCGCCTCGACCTCGTCGTGGTGGCGCTCATCAGAGAGGGCGTGTACGGCGACAAGCGTGCGCTTGCCCTCGGTGATGTCGGTGCGGAAGTCCTTGTTGGCGGCTTCCTTAGTGCCGACAAGGTTGAGCAGGTCGTCCTGAATCTGAAAGGCGAGGCCTGTGTGTAGGCCAAAGGCGCGCAGCGCTTCGATTTGCTCATCGCTGCCGCCGCCGATAATGGCTCCGGTGGCAAGCGGCGTGGCTCCGCTGTAAAACGCGGTCTTGTGCGTCGCCATGTCCAGGTAGTCATCAACCGAGATATCAAAGCGCCCGTCACGGACCCAACCCAGGTCGAGCGCTTGGCCCTCGATGGTGCGGACGATCATCTCGGTAAGCTCGTGGAGCACGCGCAGCTTCACGTCGGACTCCAGCGTAGGGTCGTCGAGAACCGTCTTGGTGACCATGGTGAGCGCCAGGTCGCCACAATTGATGGCAAGGCCCGTGCCCTCGGTAAGGTGCATGCAGGGCTTGCCTCGACGAAGCTGTCCGTTGTCGGCGATGTCGTCGTGGATCAGCGCGCCCGACTGGAAATGCTCGATGGCTGCCGCGGCGCTGCGGGCGCTCTCAAAGCTACCGCCCACTGCGGTTGCGGCGAGCATGCAGATAAGCGGGCGGTGGCGCTTGCCGGCGTTGGCCGTAAAAGCCGAGAGCGGCGCATACAGGTAGCGCTCGATATCGGCAGAGGTCGCCTGTCCGTCAAAGAACGTGGCCAGATAGTCGTTAATCTGGTCAAAGTGCTGGGCTAAAAAGCTGGTAAACGGACTGGACACGGGTTCTCGCATTCTTTCTGAGGTTGCATTGATGCAATATGCAGACAACATATTGCCACATCAGGGCGTTTGGCGCGGCAGTTTTGGCGATTTAGGACAACGGGCGTGCGTTTGATGGAGCGCGCCTAAATCAGCCTAAAATGCTCGAGCGCCGCAACGACACCGTCGTGATCGACGGTGTCGGTCACGTAATCGGCCTTATCCTTGAGATAGTCCGGTGCGTTGCCCATCGCAATGCCGACATCGACGGCGTTCATCAGCGAGACGTCATTGCTGGCGTCGCCAATGCCGTATACGGTTCCGTGGTGGGGGTCGAGGGCGTCGAGTACAGACTGGATGCCCCCGCGCTTCGTGCATTCGCGGGGCGAGATTTCGGTTACCTCGAGTTCGAGCTCGTTAAAGCACAGCAGCGGCTCAAGTGCCTTATCTTGAGCGATGTGGTTGGCGAGCGATGTAGACATCAAGATCTTGTAGACACTGTAATGTTGCAGCTGCGTGACTGCGTCGCCCAGGGTGCGCGCGTATCCGGGGGCATCGGGGGCATCGGCACTCATGCGCACGACGCCGTTGAGGCCCTCAAAGCGGATGACCTCGCCCGATTGCTCAAGATAGGGGGCAAGATGCTGCAGCATGCTGGGCGTCATCGACAGATCGCGAATTGCGTGTCCGTTGATCTCGGCGTAACCGCCCGCAAAAGGCTTCGTTTCAGAGAGGAGAGTGCCGTTCTCGGCAATGAGGTCATGGCCGGCAAACACCATGTCCTGGGTGCTCTCACCGTGGCCGGCAGAGGCGTAGAGGTAGCCGCAGAGCAGGCGGGCGGACTGGTTGGACACCAGTGCCCGGCGGTACTCGGCTTTGCCCACCGTCTCATCGCTGGCCGAAAGGTTGGCGATGACGGTGGCCCCGGCCAGCGCGTGGAACGTGGAGGGCGGCAGAGCGCTCCACAGATCCTCACAGATCTCCACGCCCAGCACAAAGCTGGGCATCTGGCGGCAGCGGAAGAGCAGGGAGGTGCCAAAGGGCACC
>USMR01000109.1 GCA_900555815.1 uncultured Collinsella sp. | reverse complement strand
CATCCACGTAGCTGCGGAAGTCTGCCATGACCAGGTCGGGGTCGTTGTTGTTCATGAGCTCGTTGTAGATGCTCTCGAAGTTGCCCGAAAGACCCGCAAAGGTGTTGTCCTTGAGCTCGTCCATCACGCGGCCCAGACGCTCGCGGTCGCCGTTGAGGGTATCCCATGCAAAGTAGCTGTTGGATGCCCAGAGCTGCTCGACCTCGGGGGCGGTCAGGCCAAAGATGGCCTCGTTCTCGCGGCCGGCCAGGTCGGCGATCTCGATGTTGGCGCCGTCGAGAGTACCCAGCGTAATGGCGCCGTTCATCATGAGCTTCATGTTGGACGTGCCCGAGGCCTCCTTGCCGGCCGTGGAGATCTGCTCCGAGATCTCGGCGGCGGGGTAGATGAGCTGGGCGTTGCTCACGCGGAAGTTGGGGATAAAGCAGACCTTCATGACCTCGTTCACACGGGCGTCGTTGTTGATGACATCGGCCACGGAGTTAATGAGGCGGATGGTCTCTTTGGCAAAGGTGTAGCTCGAGGCGGCCTTGCCGCTAAAGATGAAGGTCGTCGGCGTCACGTGGAAGTTGGGATCCGCGATGCGACGGTTGTAGATGTCCATCACCTTCATGATGTTCATGAGCTGACGCTTGTAGGCGTGGAAGCGCTTTACCTGGACATCGAAGACGGTGTTGGGGTCGATGACCAGACCGGTCTCGGCCTTTACGTAGGCGGCCAGACGCTCCTTGTTGGCGCGCTTGGAGGCACCTACGGCCTTCAGGAACTCGGTGTCGTCCTGGAACTCTTTAAGCTTTTCCAGCTCAAAGGCGTCCTTGAGCCAGCCGTCGCCAATGGCCTCGGTCACGAGCTTGGCATAGGTGGGGTTGGCCTCGGCAAAGAAGCGACGGTGCGAGATGCCGTTGGTCTTGTTGTTGAACTTCTCGGGCGTTAAGGCATAGAAGTCCTTGAGCACGATATTCTTGATGATGTCGGAGTGGATCTTGGCCACGCCGTTGACGCTGTGGCTGCAGATCACGGACAGGTTGGCCATGCGGATCTCGCCGTCCCACAGGATGGCGGTCTGGCGCAGACGCTCCTGCCAGCCCTCCTGCGTGGTGTCGAACGACTCGTGCCAACGGCGGCTGATCTCGTCGATGATCTGGTACACGCGGGGGAGGAGCTTGGAGAACGTGCCGATGGGCCACTTCTCCAGAGCCTCGGGCAGGATGGTGTGGTTGGTGTAGCTCACGACCTGCGTCACGATGTTCCAGGCGTCATCCCACTCGAGCTTCTTCTCGTCGATGAGGATGCGCATGAGCTAGGGACCACACATGGCGGGGTGGGTATCGTTGGTATGGATAGCCACAAACTGCGGCAGCAGCTCCCAGTTAGCGCCGTGCTCCTTCTCAAAGGTGTCGAGCAGGCTGTAGATGCCGGCCGAGACAAACAGATACTCCTGCTTCAGGCGCAACAGACGACCATGCTCGCCGGCGTCGTTGGGGTAGAGGATGGCGCTGATGGCCTCGGCCTCGGCGCGCTCGGCATCGGCCAAGGCGTAGTCGCCGCGGTTGAAGGCCTCCAGATCGAAGTGCTCCTCGACCGGCTCGGCGGCCCAGACGCGCAGCTTGTTGACAGTCTCGCCGGCATAGCCCACGACGGGGATGTCATAGGGGACGGCCAGGATATCCTGCGTGTCCACCGTGCGGTAGAACGTGCGGCCGTTCTCCTCAAAGCCCTCAACATGGCCACCAAACTTAATGGTCACGGCCTTGTCCTGACGACGGACCTCCCAGGGATAGCCGTGGGTGAGCCACTCGTCGGTGGCCTCGACCTGGCTGCCGTTGACGATCTCCTGCTTAAACAGGCCGTAGCGGTAGCGCATACCGTTGCCGTAGCCGGCAATGCCCTCGGCTGCCATGGAATCCAGGAAGCATGCGGCCAAACGGCCCAGGCCACCGTTGCCCAGCGCCGGATCGGGCTCCTGGTTCTCGATGACGGATAGGTCAAAGCCCATGTCATCGAGCACCTCGGCGACCATGTCGCGCACGCCAAAGTTGAGCAGGTAGTTGTCGAGCAGGCGGCCGATCAAAAACTCGATCGAGAAGTAGTACACGCGCTTCTTACCCTCGGCGGTGGCGCGGGCGTCGCTCTTGGTGGCAACGGTGCGTGCCTTCTCGGCCACGAGCTTGGCCAGGGCGTTAAAGCGGTCAAGGTCGCTGGCGGCCTCGACGCTCTTGCCACTGATGCTCATGACAGCATCGCGATAGAGCTCGGTAAACTCCTGCTTGTTGTCGAAGATCTTATTCATACGTTCCTTTCCCCCGGGGATGTTTCTCCCGGAACGGTTATGACTTGTATCCTACGCCCCGGCGGGGCGGGTAATTACAGTGGTAACGCCTTTGTTACGCTTTCTTGGCAGGAGCCTTAACAGCTGCTGCCTTGGCCTTGGGAGCAGCCTTTTTGGTGGCTGCCTTCTTGGCCGTGGTGGTCTTGGCCGAAGCCTTGGCAGCGGGCTTGGCAGCCTTCGCCTTAGCCGGAGCCTTCTTAGCAGCTGCGGTCTTGGGCTTCACCGAGGACACACGCTTGCGCGTCGCCTTCTTGGGCTCCTCGACCACGGGCGGCTTATAGCTGCTGGGACCGCGACGCTTAAGCACCACGCCTGCCAAGCCGGGCACCTTAATCTCGATGGAGTCCATCTGCCCGTTCCAGGGATAGGGCTCACTCGAGCAGGTGTAGGGCTCCTTGCCAGCATAGCCGCTGCCGCCAAACTCGGGACGGTCAGAGTCAAAGATGACCTCCCAGTCGCCCTCGCGCGGCACGCCCACGCGGAAGCTCTCGTAGCTCGCCGGGTCAAAGTTGATCAGGATCACCAGGTCGTCATCGACGTCCTCGCCCTGGCGCACAAAGCTCACGATGGACTGCTTAGAGTTATCCGCGTCAATCCAGGTAAAGCCGTCGTCGGTGTAGCCGCGCTCGTACAGGGCGGGCTCGGCGGTGTACAGGTGGTTAAGTGCCTTGATAAAAGCCTGATGATGACGGTGGGTCTCGTACTCCTCGGTCAGGAACCACTGGATGGACTCGTAGTAGCGCCATTCAATAAACTGGCCGATCTCGTTGCCCATAAAGTTGAGCTTGGCACCGGGGTGCGTCATCTGGTAGAAGGCCAGCGTACGCAGACCGGCAAACTGGCGCCACCAGTCGCCCGGCATACGGCCGATGAGCGAGCACTTGCCGTGCACGACTTCGTCGTGGCTCAGCGGGCAGATGAAGTTCTCGGTAAAGGCGTACATGATGGAGAACGTGAGCAGGCCGTGGTTGCCGGGGCGCCACGGAAAATCGGTCTGCATGTAGTGCAGGGTGTCGTTCATCCAGCCCATGTCCCACTTGTAGTGGAAGCCCAGGCCGCCGTCCTGCGGCGGATAGGTCACGAGCGGCCATGCGGTGGATTCCTCGGCCATCATCATCACGTCGGGGTAGTGCGCCTCTACGGCACAGTTGACCTGACGGATAAACGCGCTGGCGTCCAGGTCCTCCTCGGTACCGTACTTGTTGAACTTCTTTTGGCTGGGATCGTCAATGCCAAAGTTGAGGTACAGCATACTGGACACGCCGTCCATGCGAATGCCGTCCACGTGGAAGTTCTCGAGCCAGTACAGCACGTTGGAGACCAGGAAGGAGCGGACCTCGCCGCGGGCGAAGTCAAACTTGTGCGTGCCCCAGTTGGGGTGAATCTCGTGCTCAAACAGCATGTGGCCGTTAAAGGTGGCAAGGCCGTGGGAGTCGGCGCAAAAACCGCCGGGAACCCAGTCCATGATCACGCCGATGCCCGCCGCGTGCAGGGCAGCGATCATCTCCTTGCACTCCCGCACCCGCACTTCGCCGCGGGTGGGGTCGGTGGAGTAGCTGCCCTCCGGGAAATTGTAGTTGGTGGGGTCGTAGCCCCAGTTGTACTGCCGCAGCAGCGGCTTTGCCTCGTCCACGCTGCCAAAGTCGAAGATGGGCATCAGCTGCACATAGCCCACGCCCAGCCGCTTGAGGTAGTTCAGGCAGGTGGGGTGGATGCCGTCGCTGTGCAGGGTGGTGCCGGTCTGGGTAAAGGCCAGAAATTTGCCCCGCCAGGCCGGGCGCACGCCGCTGGCCGCATCCTGCGAAAAGTCGCGCACGCTCACCTCCCACACTGACCGCCGGGCCGGGGGGATCACCGGGCGCACGTCCCGCTCCCACCCGGCAGGGGCGGTGCGGGCCAGGTCCACGATCATGCTGCGCAGGCCGTTCAGGCCGCCAGCGCGGGCGTAGGGGTCGCCGGTCTCCCGTGCGACGCCGTCCACCGTGACCGTAAAGGTATAGTAATGCCCATGCTGGTCGCCGGGCAGCCAGATGCTCCATACGCCCTGCGGGCCGCGCTGCAGCGGCAGCGTGCCGATGCAGGGGCTGTCGTGCCCCTTGCGGTACAGGTTCACCGCGGCCTGCTCCGCGGTGGGGGCCCACAGCCGCAGCCGGGTGCCGGCGGGGGTGTGCTCCGGCCCAAGCGGGCCGTTATAGGTGGTTTCGCGGGCAAAGCGGGCGCTCTCGTACAGGGCGCGGCGCTGTGCCGGTGTCATTGTACCCATGGTTTCTTCATTCCTTCTTGCGAGATTTCCGCATATTCAAACATCTGTAGTGTAAACAACCGGCGTGGATTTTGCAAGAGGCAAAATCCCTTGCAAAACGGGCCGGGGTACACTATACTGGAAGAAAACTGCAGGGAGGG
>USMR01000108.1 GCA_900555815.1 uncultured Collinsella sp. | reverse complement strand
CGGGCACTTCAGCGGCCTTGCCAAGGCCGAAACCGACCTTGCCCTTGCCGTCGCCAACGACGACGAGAGCGACGAGGCTCATGCGACGACCACCCTTGACGGTCTTCGACACGCGGTTGATGTAAACGACGCGCTCCTCGAACTCGGAGGCCTCGCGCTGCTGCTTCTGATTACGAGCCATGTGCTACATACCTCCTAGAACTCGAGACCGGCGGCACGAGCACCGTCGGCGAGGGCCTTGACGCGGCCATGGTAGATACGGCCACCGCGATCGAAGGCGACCTTGGTGATGCCGGCCTCGATGGCGCGCTTGCCAACGAGCTGACCGACCTTCTCCGCAGCCTCCTTGTTCGAGGTGTGGGTGCCCTTGAACTCGGCCTCGAGGGTCGAGGCAGAGACGAGCGTCAGGCTGGAGCCCTTGCTGTCGTCGATGATCTGGGCATAGATGTTGGCGTTAGTACGGGTCACGCGAAGACGCGGACGCTCGGAGGTACCCGAGACCTTGCCGCGAACACGACGCTGACGACGCTTGAGGCCTTCCAGCTTCGCCTTATGCTTGTTCATACGTAAACTCCTAAAAAGGTTGATCTTGCCAGCACCTGACGGGGTGCTGGTCTTATGCGAGTGAGTCGGTTACGACTACTTGGCGGCCTTACCCAGCTTGCGGCGGATGTGCTCGCCAACGTAGTGGATACCCTTGCCCTTGTAAGGCTCGGGAGGACGATGGCCGCGGATCTCAGCGGCGATCTGACCGACCTGCTGCTTGTTGATACCCTTGACGTTCACGTGGGTGTTGTCGGGAACCTCGAAGGTGATGCCCTCGGGAGCCTCGACGATCACGGGGGGCGAGAAGCCCAGGGAGAACTCGAGGTTCTTGCCCTTCTGCTGCACGCGGTAACCGACGCCGGCGAGCTCGAGCTTCTTCTCGAAGCCCTCGGAAACGCCAACAACCATGTTGTGGATGAGGGCGCGGGTGAGGCCGTGGCGGGCACGGGTCTCACGCTCGTCGTCGGGACGGGAAACGGTGAGGACGTTGTCCTCGACGTTGATAGCGAGCTTCTCAAAGACATCGAGCTCGAGCTGGCCCTTGGGGCCCTTGACGACAACGTTGTTGCCGTTGACTGCCACTTCGACTCCGGCGGGAATCTGGACAGGCTTATTACCGATACGAGACACGGTGATCTCCTTTCCTTCTACCTACCGAGCGAATTACCAGACGTAAGCGATGATCTCGCCGCCGACGTTGTGCTTGCGAGCATCGCGGTCGGTCATGACGCCATGGCTGGTGGAAATAATGGCGGTACCAAGGCCACCGCGGACGCGGGGCATGTCGGCAACGCCGGTGTACTTACGCAGGCCCGGCTTGGAAATGCGGCGGATGCCGTTGATGACCTTAGCCTTCTTGGGACCATACTTAAGCGTGATGTGCAGAGTCTTCTGGGGAACGGTGTCCTCGACATCGTAGCCCTCGATGTAGCCCTCCTCGTGCAGAACACGAGCGATCTCGACGAGCTTCTTGCTGCTCGGCATGGAGACCGTGGCCTTGTTCACAGAGTTAGCGTTACGGATGCGCGTAAGCATATCTGCGATCGGGTCTGTAAGGTTCATACAGATTCTCCTTCGTTCTTGATGAACACGTGCTCTTGGTTCTTCGCCGCCCTTAACGGCAAAGCCTTTTTAGCGCGTTTTCCCTGTTCCAAACTGATGCTTGAAACGCTGGTAGTGACTTACCAGCTGGCCTTCTTAACGCCGGGAAGCTCGCCCTTGAGTGCAAGCTCGCGGAAGCAGACACGGCACAGGCCGAACTTGCGGTACACAGAGTGCGGACGGCCGCAGCGCTGGCAGCGCGTGTACTCACGAGTAGAGAACTTCTGCTTGCGATTGCACTTGACGATCATCGATGTCTTAGCCACTTATATCCTCCTCACATAGAGTATTGTTCGCCCCAAGCGCCGCCCCCTTGTGGGAACGGCGCTTATAGGGCAGGTGAACCTATTTCTTGAACGGGAAACCGAAGGCGTCCAGAAGGGCCTTGGCCTCCTCATCGGTGTTGGCGGTGGTCACGAAAGTGATGTCCATACCACGCTGGTGATCGACGGAATCGAAGTCGATCTCGGGGAAGATGAGCTGCTCGGTGACGCCCATGGAGAAGTTACCACGGCCGTCGAAGCTCTTGGCGGAGATGCCGCGGAAGTCGCGGATACGGGGAATCGCGACGGAGGTCAGACGATCGAAGAACTCCCACATACGGTCGCCACGCAGGGTAACCTTGCAGCCGATCGGCATACCAGCGCGCAGGCGGAAGGTAGCGATGGACTTGCGGGCACGGGTAATCATCGGCTGCTGGCCGGTGATGGCGCGCAGGTCGCGCACGGCACCGTCGATGGCCTTGGAATCGGTAGCGGCCTCGCCGACACCCATGTTCACGACGATCTTCTCAAACTTGGGGATCATCATGACGTTCTCGTACTGAAACTTGTCCTGAAGCTGCTGCTTGACCTCGTTGTTGTACTTGGTCTTCAGACGCGGCACATACTTCTCTTCTGCCATTGTTCACTCCTTCTTGGGGTTTTAAGCACGGGGCGTGGCCACGATGGGTTGTCCTCGTGCCTCCTGGCTGCATCCGCGCCGCTCATGGCATTTCGCGGTTTGGACTCGACGCAGCAGGAGCCGACAAAACAATCGGTACTATACGCGCATCGGGAGCGTATTTCCAGAAAAACCTCGTCTGCCTGCACAACTCCACAACTCCCCCGCACAAATGGATCCCAAAAAGCAGTTGCGGTGAAATAGGGACTGTTGGCGGTCTAGCGGCTTGAACAATCCGTATTTCACCGCAACTTATATAGAGGCGTTACTTTTGGCGGGGCAGCACCAGGTTGAGGATCACGGCAACGAGCGCGGCGACGGCAATTGAAGAGCTGCCGAACACCGTACCGACCCATGTGGGGAATCCCGCACCGGCAAGCGCACCGGCCGTGTGCTCGATACCCGTGCCAAAGGCGATGGAGAGACCCATGAGCGTGGTGTCGCGCTGGGACAGGCCGTGGCGGGCAAACATGACCACGCCGTTCATGCCGATGGTCGCAAATACGCCGATCGTGGCGCCACCAATAACCGGCTGTGGAATGGACGTAAGCACCGCCGCGCACTTGGGCAGCAGGCCCGCGACGAGCAGGATGGCAGCCGCGAGCGTAAAGACCATGCGGTTGACGACCTTGTTCTCGGCGATGATGCCGACGTTTTGGCCAAAGGTTGCCGTGGGAACGCCGCCCAAAAAGCCCGAGAGCATGCCGACCAGTCCGTTGGCGATCAGACCGCCCGAGATCTGGCTATCGGTCGCGGGGGCATCGAGAGCGGCGGACGACACGGCGGCAAACTCACCCATAACCTGCACGGCGTTAACAATGGCGACGACGCCCACGACGGCACACGCTGCCGGATCGAACACCAGACGATGGGCGCCAAGTGCCGGCGGAGCAAACCAGCTGGCGGTCGCGATGGCCGAGAAATCGACCATGCCCAGCACCGCAGCCAAAACAAAGCCCGCGCAGATGCCGGCCAGGATGCTGCCCAGCCTAAGCGCGCCCTTACCGTAGTTGCCGGCCATAAAGGTGACGACAAACGTCACAAGCGCGACGGCCCAGTTGGTGACACTGCCGAAATCGGCAGCGCCCTCCCCGCCCGCCATGGACGCCACGGCAACCGGGCACAGCGACAGGCCAATGACAAAGATGACGGTGCCGAGCACCGGGGCCGGGAACAGAAAACTCACACGCCTAAACAGCAGGCCGAAGAGCACGACGAGGGCGCCGCCGATAACCTGGGCGCCCAGCACGGCCTCAAAGCCAAGCTCGAGACCGACCGCTTTGAGCGCCGGCACGAAGGTGAAGCTCGCGCCCATCACAATGGGCAGGCCCGAACCGACGACACCTTTTATGGGGAACTGTTGAAGGAAAATGTCGAGCGCCGAGAGGACGAGTGACGCCTGGATGACGGCGGCCTCCTCCTGAGGGGTAAAGCCGCAGACCGACGCAATAATGATGGCGGGCGTGACGATGCCCGCGAACGCCGCCAGCACATGCTGCAGCGCATGGGGCAATACCTGCACAAACGATACTTTTCCCGTACGCTCGAACAGGGCATCCCCTGCTGCCGACTCTGCCATTTGCGCCTCCCATACCACAGACGGCGGCCCCATGCCGCCCAGCGGGCGCACATTATAGGGCATTTGGGACAGGTAGCATTTTGACCCCGTGGGAACGGAAGGATCAAATGGAAGTTGCGGTGGAATAGTTCCTGTTTTGCCGCTTATTGGGCCCATTTAGGAACTATTCCACCGCAACTTATTGGTGGGGATGCGATTAGCGCTTGCGGGGGACGAGTTTGGTGCGGCGCAGGTGGATCATCTCGGCGGCGATGGAGATGGCGATCTCCTCGGGGTCCTCGGCCTCGATGGCAACGCCGATCGGAAGGTGCAGCTCGTCGATCTGGTCCTGCGTAAAGCCTTCCTGCTCCAGGCGGGCGCGCACAAAGGCCGTCTTGCGGCGCGAACCCAGACAGCCCAGGTAGGCAGGCTTGGCACGCATGGCCTGAATCACCACGTCGATATCGGACTTGTGACCCGCCGTGGCCACGACCACCAAGTCGCGCGGACCGATGGGGCACTGCTCGCCCAGATTCTTGTAATCGACCAGGCGACGGTCGTAGACACCGGGCACCCATTCGGGCGTCAGCGTGCCGGGGCGGTC
>USMR01000107.1 GCA_900555815.1 uncultured Collinsella sp. | reverse complement strand
ACATCGGCTGTGGCAGAAACGGGACAGACCACCAAAAGGATGATGCGCGGGATGACGCGCACCTGCTCAAGCGAGGCCAGGCAGCGGTCGAGTTCGGGATTGTCGGCGTTGAGTCGTGTCGAATGGTCATAGGTGCCAGGGGCGTTTGCGCAAGCGTCATCGCCCGCCCAATACGTTGGAATCACGACTGTGGCGTTCATGCCTTACCCTCCCTGCAACACAAAAACGGGACGCCGCCAAACACAGGCGACGCCCCGCGACCTAGCTGATTCCATCATACCCACTTGGGCAAATCATTGCTCGCAAGTCGCAATGTTTATTGCGGATAACCCCAAAAGAGTACCGTGGACAGGCACAATAGCTGCTCGCTCCTATGCGGCATGCTCTGCCGCCCGAGTCATGCGGGACAGGCGGACCAGCAGCATAAAGCCAACGATCAGCAACACGCCAATGGAAAGGACGCCCAGTGACGGGTTGCCGGTCAACGAGGTGACGACCGACACCAGGAAGGTGCCCATGACGCTTGCATAACGACCAAAGATGTCAAAGAAGCCGTAGTACTCGTTGGATTTTTCCTTAGGGATAATGCGGCCAAAGTAGCTACGGCTGAGCGCCTGCACGCCGCCCTGGAACAGGCCGACCATAATGGCAAGCACCCAGAATTCGAAGGCGGTCTTTAGGAAGAACGCGGCAAACAGCACAATGCCCATGTAGGCGGCGACGGCCACCAGGATCATGTTGAGCGTGCCCACGCGTCCGGCGAGCTTGCCGTAGATGATGGCGGACGGAAAGGCCACGAACTGCGTAACGAGCAGCGCCAGCACCAACTGCGTCGAATCGTTGCCCAAAGCCGAGCCGTAGCTGGTTGCCATGGAAATGACCGTGTGCACGCCGTCGATGTAGAAGAAGAACGCGACCATGTAGACCAGCACGGTCTTGTTGTGGGCGATCTCGCGCATGGTGTGTCCGACCTCGGAGAACACACCGCCCACGATGTGGCCGATGGTGTCCTCGGGACCGCGCTCGCGACCGTACTTTTGCTTATAGGTGCGAATGAGCGGCAGAGTAAAGATGAGCCACCAGGCGCCAGTGATGATAAACGACAGACGCGTTGCCAGCATGGTGGGGACGCCAAGAGCGGGGCCGCCCATGATGAGCGCCAGGCAGATGACGAACGGCACGGTGGAACCGATATAGCCCCAGGCATAGCCCGAGCTGGACACGGCGTCCATGCGCTCGTCGGTGGTAATGTCGGGCAGCATGGCGTCGTAGAACGTCATAGAAGAGTTAAGGCCGATGGTGCACAGCACGTACACGGTCAAAAATGCCATGGCGGACATTGGGATAGCCTGCGCCAGGCAAAGCACCAGGCCCGTGAGGAAGAAGCCCAAGAAGAACTTGATCTTGTTGCCGGCGTAGTCGGCAAGCGCGCCCAGAATGGGCATGAGCATGGCGATGACCAGCGAGGCGATCGTCTGCGCATTGCCCCAGGCGACCACCAGGTCGGCCGAGGAAGCGCCGGTATTGATGGCGTTAAAGTAAATGGGCACCACCGAGGTATTGAGCAGCACAAGGGCCGAATTGCCCACATCATACATAACCCAGTTACGCTCGAGCTTGGTGTATTTCATGGACAGGGACCCTTCGTATTCGCCCGATATGCAGTTAGTTCATCGTACCCCAATTGTCCAGAACCGCCGGTAAGGATTCGGCAAAGGGGCACGCACGGACCCTATTCCTCGCGGTCGAACTCCTCATCGGCATTGAGCACGCGACCGCTGTAGTTGACGTGACTGGTCACGGCATCCATGTCACCAGTCTCGATAAAACGTGCGACCGTGCACTCGTAATCGACCAGCGCGCGATCAAAGACCTCGGGGAAACTCTCGTTCGAGACCTCGTCGGTAAAGGGATTCTTCCATGTCAGATGGCCCAGGTTACCGGTGCGCTCGGGCAGCTCCGTCGTCACGCGATGGGCAAGGCCGTCGAGCAGCGAGTAATCGTGCACCAAGCCCTCAACCAGCGAGATCGCGCGCGTCTTTGCGGAGCCGGCCGGCTCAATCGCGCGGTAAAGTCGCTGCATATTGGCAACGGCAGCACCGTACTCCCCCGCCGGAATGTCAATGCCGTACACGCGTCCGGCAACATAGCTCATCAGCACGCCAGCCACGCGATTGATGCGATCGGTGGTGACGATCTCGCCCGCCGGCGGGTAATCGTCAACCGTAGCGCCATCGCGTTTAAGCTGCAGCATCAGCACATCCAGGTCGCTCTCGATCACGGCATGGACCTGACTGCTCGAATCCTCAAGCTCTGAATCGGACTCCACGATGCCAAACTGCTGCTCATAGACAAAGGGATGGGCGTTGCGGTCGAGCACGTAATGAGACAGCAGGCCCAGCGCAAAGGCACGACCCAAGCTGGCGTCGCGCGGCAGCAGATGCGACACGCCGTCGCGCAGGCACGCGAACTGGCGAGACATGCGCGACCGATGCATGACCTGCGCCAGCAGCGTGCAGTCGGAAACACGCGGTGTCAGAATGTGAAAGAAAAACGGGTCGGGGCCTTGGTTGCCCAAGATAAAGGCAATGCGCTCTTCATCGGACGTGATGACGCCCTGCGGAAGACGGTCGATGCTTTCCTCGCCAAACAGATGATGGGTGATAAGCGCGGGCATAATGATCCTTTCGATTTCATTCGATGCCACCCATTATGCCCACCGCGCGCCCATGCCAAACCTGCGATGGTAAACGACGGCACGCAGACCGTCTACGCAAGCCCCAAGTGTGCTTTAACCTCGGCGGCACGACGACGGGACACCGGCACCGTCGAGCTCACGCGGTCAAGCCTGAGCTCCATCAACCCCGTGGAGCCAATCTCAACATTGTGCACGTCTTCCAAATTGACCAGATAGCTGCGATGAACGCGAATAAAGCCCTCGGAGACCAAGCGACGCTCGAGCGAAGAGATCGACTCATTGATCAGGTACGTTCCCTCGGCGCAGATGGCATTGCAAAAATCGGCACGCGCCTCAAAGTAGCAGACGTCTGCGGCGGGAATGAACACCTTTTTGCCCCCGCGGTCCACCGTCAGACGCAAAGGCTGGCGCGGAGCGTGGATAACACGACGGACACCCAAGGCTGCCTCGATCTTGTCGAGTGCCTTTGACAGGCGTGCGTCCTCGACCGGCTTGACGACATAATCGACGGCATCGAGGTTATAGGCATCAGCCGCATACTCGGCAAACGCCGTCACAAACACAACCACCGGCGGCGTCTTTAGGTTCTGCAGCGTCTCGGCAAGCTCAATTCCCGAGCGACCGGGCATGGTAATGTCTAAAAACAGCACGTCGGGCTTGTTCGACAGAATCGACTCCACGGCTTCGGTGACATTGCCCGCCTCGGCAATCTGGCCCACACGCGTATCCTTTTCCAACAGATAGCGTAGCTCAGCCCTAATGGGAGGTTCGTCATCAACCACCAAGATGTTCCAGCCTTCGGACATATGTGCTTCCCCTCTTTTTCTCTCAATCCAACCGCGTGCTACGCCGTCAACGGCGCGGGCTCATGCGGCTCGCCGTTCAGCTCGACGATGACCTGCGTTCCCACGCCCTCCTGGGACTTCACGCGCATGCCGGAATCTTCTCCGTAAAAGAAATGGATGCGCTGAAGCACGTTGAAGAGCGCCAGGCCGCAACCTCGCTTGACGGAGCCGTCGGCGGTAATGCTCTCGGGCTCCTCCAGGCGATGTTGCTCAAACAGATGCGCGCAGACCTCTTCGCTCATACCGATGCCATCGTCCTCGACGATGATCTCCAAACCGTCATCGGTCTCGAAAGCCCTAACATGAATAGAAAGCGGCTCGGTCTCGCGCTGCGCATGCTTGATGCAGTTTTCGAGCAACGGCTGCAAGATAAACGGCGGCACCATGCAATCGCGCACCTCAAAGTCGATATCGACCGAGACGCGCAGACGGCCGTCGCCATAACGAGCCTGCATAAGATTGATATAGCGAGTGCCCTGTTCCACCTCGTGCTCGAGCGTGGTGAGCGTATCGGAATCAGAAAGCGTCTGACGATAGTAGTTGGAGAAGTCGATCAGCAGCGACCTGGCCTTGTCCGGCTCGGTACGTACGAGTGACACGATGGTGCTGATGGTGTTAAACAGAAAATGAGGATCGACCTGCGATTGCAAGGCGCGCAGCTCCACGCGGGCCGTAAGCTCGTCCTGGCGCTCAAGCTCAAAGCTCGCAAGCTGCGTGGAAATGAGGTCGGCAAAGCCCGAGGCAAGCGCCGTCTGGCGCATATCGATGCTGCTCAGACGGGGATAATACAGCTCGAGCGTGCCCACGCAATGCCCGCGCACGGTAAGCGGCGCGACAATACCGGCGGCCTCCAGCAGCGCGTCCACGCGGTCGAGCACCTCGGCACCGCGCACATGATCCTGTATCAGATTGAATACGTTTTCTTTTACCCGATCGGTGGTCGGGCGTGTGTTCATGCCGGGCACGGGCTGCAATTTACAGCCCCGCGCAGTTCCGGATACAACTCTCATGGTAGCCTCCTGCTGAAATCTAACTGTTTGAAAATTAGGAATTAGTAGTTAGTAATTACTCATTATGAAAAAATTCGTATACGCTCTGCGCGGCATTCCTCGGCAGAATCCTCGCCAGCTCCTGCTCGGACGCCTGCTTGATATTCTCAATGCTGCCGAAGTGCTTGAGCAGGTCGGTTCTGCGCTTATCGCCCACGCCC
>USMR01000106.1 GCA_900555815.1 uncultured Collinsella sp. | reverse complement strand
CGATGCCCTGCGCCTTGTACTCGTCTTGCACATAGCTCACGGCGCGTTGGGTCACGATGGAGCCCGACATGGAGCCCATTTTGTCTGCCATATCGTTGGCGCCCTCGACGAGCTTGCCCTGGTCGATTAGGCCGCCTTCAACGCCTAGACGCAGGCTCTTCATGGTGATCTTACCGCCGTCGGCGTCGATCTGCTTCTGCATGTTCTGCGCGGCTGCGGCCTTTTGCTGCATCTCGGCGAGCTGCTCGGGCGTCATCGCTGCCATTTGCTCGGGGGTGGGCATGGCCTGGGCAGCGTTGTCGTCTTTCTCGCCGGACGAGCCCATCATGTCGCCCATGGAGTCGGCGTCGATGCCCTGGTCGAGCGAAAGAACGACGGTCTCGGGCAGGCTCATAATGTCGGCAATCTTGCCTCCATCGGCACGCTTTTCCTCGGTGCCCATGTACGTTCGAATGCCGTTTTTGTCAGCCTTGCTAAACACGGCCTCCACAGCCTTGGCATCTTTGGCGCTCATAAAGAGTTCGAGGTCGTCGAGCGATTCGGCGCGAATGGTGTCGGGTACGGGCGAGGCGATGCCGCCTTGCTGCACGCCCACGTCGACGATGTCGCTCATATAGGTAGGCAGTGCCAGGTCGGCGTTGCAGCTGATTACGATAAGTACGATAGCTGCGAACAGTGCCAGGATATGCTTTTTAAAGAGCTTGAGAATCCTCACTCGGCATCTCTCCTTTCTTGATTGCGGTCGATAATTTCGTTGGCACGCCTTAGAAGACGCACCATCTCTTGGGTATCTGTTTCGCCGAGCTGCTCGAGGAAAGCCGCAGTGCGGTTCTCGAATTCCCGACGTTTGATTTCGAGATCATGGAATCCCTTGTCGGTCACTATGACGTGTACGCGACGACGGTCGGTCTTTGAGTGCTCGCGCTCGACCCAGCCCTTGGCTTCGAGAGCGCGTAGGATATTAGCGATGCGGGCACTCGAGACCCAGGCACGATCAGCGAGTTCGCTCGGCGTGAGCGAACCGCCGGCGAGTATGAGGGCGCGCATGACGGCCATCTCGCCGCCGAGGGCTTTGTCCGCAAAGCGCGAAATGCGCTGATGCATGCTGCCGAACTCGGTAAGGAGCTGACGCCCAAGCTCACGGAAATCGGTATCTTCCACCGAAAACCCCTAACACTAGAAACTATTTTCGGTGAAAGATGATACCCCCATACGCGGGCCTCATACAGTGGGCAATATTAAGAGCTCATAAAGACTTAAAATCATTCAATTGCTGAAGCGTTTCAAAGAACTATCATGCCCGCGGTTAGGCGAGGGGTTGTCACCACCATGACGACTGGGACTCATATAAGCGCCACGTGCGATGCTCCAACTTCCCGCAAGGAGACACCTTACATAAGGGGGAATGGAGTCATGGCATTTGACTTCACGGGCAAGACCGCGATTGTCACGGGCGGCACTCAGGGCATTGGCCTCGAGATCGCCAAGGGCATCGTCGCGGGCGGCGGACATGTCGCGCTCATCGCAAGGAACGCTGCTAAGGGCGAGGCCGCAGTGGCCGAGCTTGGCGAGGGCAACAAGTTCTATCAGCTCGATGTCGCCGATGCGCCCAAGGCGCGCGAGACCGTCGAGCAGATTTTTACGGACCTGCCGCAAACCAACATCCTGATCAACTGCGCTGGCGTCATCAGCACTAAGAAGTTCGACGAGATCGATGACACCGAGTGGCGTCGCACCATCGACATCAACCTCAACGGCACCTTCACTATGATGAACGCCGTGTACCCGCACTTTAAGGCGGCCCATGCCGGCACTATCGTCAACGTGAGCTCTGTTGCTGGTAAGATCGGCGGCGGCTTGCTCGGCACCGCTGCCTACGCGAGCTCCAAAGCCGGTGTCAACGGCCTGACCAAGGCAGTCGCCAAGGAAGGCGGCAAGTTCGGCGTTCGCTGCAACGCCGTGTGCCCGTCGCTCACGTTGACCGATATGACCTCGATTCTCTCTGACGAGAACTCTCAGCGCATCATCAACGGTATTCCTCTGGGCCGCGCCGCCCAGGCCAGCGAGCCTGCACAGATGGTGCTGTTCTTCGCTTCCGACCTCGCCAGCTTCGTGAACGGCGAGATCGGTGACTGCGACGGTGGCATCGTTCTGGACGGGTAATACTCCGCGACGATTATTCGGCGACGGCTCCTGCGACTCGGGACCGTCGCCTTCTTTCTGACATAGGCGCGTGCGGCTACGTTTCGCATGCATCCAAAGGAGATATATATGAGTGAATCGACTGCGGTGGAGGCGCCGGCGGCAAAGGAGCCGTTCTTTAAGATGTCCTCCATCCCGGGTGCCAATATTTTGGTGCCGCTTTTGTTGGGCTGCCTGCTCAACACGCTGTTCCCCGACCTGTTCAAAACGCTCGGCAGCTTTACGCTTGGCATGACCCAGCAGGGTGCAGGCCCGCTCGTGGGCGCCTTTTTGCTCATCGTCGGTACGACGATTTCGTTTAAGAGCGCTCCTGCCGCCGCTGCCCGCGGCGCCATCATCATCGCTGTCAAGCAGATCGTGGTCGTTGCCGTATCGCTGCTCGTCCTTTATGTGTTCAACGACAACCTGTTTGGCATTTCTGCCATGGTGATGCTGGCGGCTTGCACTGGCGCCAACAACGCTATGTATGCTGGACTGATGGGCACCATGGGCAACGAGGCCGAGCGTGGCGCCGTCGCCATCACCACGCTGGTTGTCGGCCCTCCGGTCACGATGATTGTCCTTGGCGCTGCCGGCCAGGCTCCGATTGGCTGGTCGCTCGTGGGCGCCATCCTGCCGATCGTCGTCGGCATTATCCTGGGCAACCTGTTCCCCAGCTTTAAGAAGATGATGGCACCGGCACTTTCCGCCGTCATCGTGCTCGTCTTCTTTGCCATGGGCTCGACCATGACTTTTGGCCAGCTTATCAACGGCGGTCTTCCCGGCATCCTGCTCGGCGTGATCTGCTCGGTGGTCTTTGCAATTCCCGTCATCGCTGTCGATAAGCTTACGGGCGGTACGGGTGTCGCAGGTGCGGCCATTTCAAGCTGCGCCGGAGCCAATGTGGCCACGCCTGCTGCCATGGCAAGCGTCAATGGGGCCATGTACGGTGGCGCCGTGCTCGCGACGGCTACGGCACAGGTTGCAGCGTGCGCAATCGTGACGGCTATTTTGACCCCGCTGGTCACCAGCTGGTGCTACAAGCATTTTGAAGGCCAGGGTCACAGCAAGGCAACGACCGACAAGGCCGCCGCAGCCGCCTAATGCCAAGCGGCAATCAAAGCTAAATAACTAGCCACGCCACAGGGCGGCCCCGGGGGAAATTCCGTGGCCGCCCTGCAGTTTCTGTAGGGTCTCTGGGACACTTTATCCTGCTAAAGCTGGCATAACAGCTAGAGTGAACGTCGTACAAAGGCAAGGAAAAAACCAAACAAATCGGTGAACGGTAGTTGTTCACGCTCGCATTTCCTGCGGATTTGTTAAAAACGTCCTAATGGTATAAAAAAAGAAACATATAATAGCCATGATGAAGGGGGTGGCTATGTTATCCTTCTCAAACGGGTGAAATCTTGGGTTTTGGGTTGTAGTTCCAAGGTGGATAAACGTTTTCCCTACACCAACGTGTGGTGAAGAACGGAAGAAGCCGGTAGTGCAAGCCGAACATTCAAGAATTCAATAAGCAGCGGTGTGAGAGAGCGCCGCATTACACGTAACTAGGAGCGTGGTTACACAATGCAGGAGGCATGGGAAGGCTTCAAGGAAGGCATTTGGACGGGAGAGGTTGACGTCCGAGACTTCATCCAGAAGAACTACACCCCCTACGAGGGCGACGAGTCGTTCCTCGCCGGCCCGACCGAGCGTACCAAGGAGCTGTGGGGCGAGGTTCTCGACCTGCTGCTTAAGGAGCGCGAGCAGGGCGGTGTCCTCGATATGGACACCAAGATCGTTACGGGTATCGTGAGCCACCCCGCTGGCTACATCGATAACGCCCACCGCGAGAAGGAGACCATCGTCGGCCTCCAGACCGACAAGCCGCTCAAGCGCGCTCTGCACGTCAACGGTGGTATCCGCATCGCTTGCCAGGCTGCCAGCCAGCACGGCTATAAGGTCGACGAGAACGTTGTCGAGCGCTACACCTTCGAGCGCAAGACCCACAACGCCGGTGTCTTCGATGTCTACACCCCCGAGATGCGTGCTTGCCGCTCGGCCCACATCATCACCGGTCTGCCCGATGGCTATGGCCGCGGCCGCATCATCGGCGACTACCGTCGTGTTGCCCTGTACGGTGTCGACTACCTGATCAAGGACAAGGAGGCCCAGAAGGCTTCCACCCCGACGGTCATGACCGCCGACAACATCCGCGATCGTGAGGAGCTGCAGGAGCAGATCCGCGCCCTCGGCGAGCTTAAGATGATGGCCGAGACCTATGGTTTCGATATTTCCAACCCTGCTACCAACACGCAGGAGGCCATCCAGTGGATGTACTTCGCCTACCTCGCTGCCGTCAAGGAGCAGAACGGCGCCGCTATGTCCATCGGCCGTACCTCCACGTTCATCGACATCTACGCTGAGCGCGACCTTGCCAACGGTACCTTCACCGAGGAACAGATTCAGGAGTTCGTGGATCACTTCATCATGAAGCTCCGCATGGTCAAGTTTGCCCGTACCCCCGAGTACCAGGCCCTGTTCACCGGCGATCCGCAGTGGGTCACCGAGTCCATCGGCGGCATGGGTGTTGACGGCCGTACGCTCG
>USMR01000105.1 GCA_900555815.1 uncultured Collinsella sp. | reverse complement strand
GGGTCTGACTACGAATCAGAACGTCATAGGTTCGAATCCTATACGCCGCACCAATTGAAATTGAAAGCCTCCGGCGACGGGGGCTTTTCTTTTATGGAAACTCCCCATGGATTCGAACCTCGGTCAAAGGGGACTATTTCTCATCGACTCGTGTAAGATTTTGAGTATGCGCCTCGGTGAGCCCGTGGCGCGCTCTTTCTTTAGACGACCGATCAGGGTGATATTTCGTGGCGGAGCGTCCGACATACAAGCTCAGGTTTCTCGATCCCAAAAAGCGCTTTCCGGTCATGCCCGAGCAGCCTGCGGGACGCGCGTATGGCGTGGTTTGGAAGCTCTTTGGCGAGGATCCGCATGAATCATGCTATGTCGTCGAATTCGTCGGCAAAAGCCATGTGTCGCTTTTGGGCTACGTGAGCGTTTCGGGTGAGGTCTATAAGGTGGACCGTCCCGTTAACGAGGTATCGCTGCCCGACGATCCCGACATGCAACTGATTCTCGACGAGTCCGATTCCAACATCGGTGAGATTGCGGTCAGGGGTACCGATGGGACGATGCGCTCCCGGGCGCGAGTCATCGGCTCTCCCGAAGGCACCATGCGCGAACAATCCGATCGCGAGACGTGGAATTCGACGCGCAGCCTTCGCTACGGCGAGTTCATGGCCTCGATGTTCTTGCGTTACGTGATATTCGCCGATTCTGAAAACTCCGTCTCAAGCTCGGCAGACGGTGACGGCCTCGACGAGGGCATGAAAAATGCCGTCGACAAGATCAAGCTTGTAAAACTCCCCGAGCCGGTTGAGGTACTGCTGGGTTTTGATTCCACGCCGCTGCCCGATGCAATCGAAACGTTGCTCTACCGCATTGACCATACAGATAATCCAAGTGGCATTGAGCGCTATGCCGCCGCGTTGATGGGCGAAGTAAATCTGCCCCGCCTGCGCACCATAGCGGCTAAAACCGAAATGAGCCTGGCGCGCATCGATCGCTCGAGGCTCTTCTATCTCAATTTTGACCGTAGCCTGCTGGACCAGGACGAGATCGATACCCTGCTTGCCGTCGAGTGCCGCCTGAACCGCCTATCGGGCATCCTTGAGCGTATTGGAGCAGGGTTGGGCCCCGTTGCCTCGTCGCCAAGCTTTGAGGGCTGCTCGCTCTTCGACCTATGGCATATCAGCAAGACGACAAACGACGTTCCTCGCTTGCTCGAAACGCTGTCGAATGACAACCCGTGGGCTAAGCCGGGGACGGTTGCGTGCCAGCCGGGTGGCGAGTGGGACGTTCGCACCCGCTTTGCACGTATCGTAGAAGCGCTCAACGTGGTCACGCGGCTCGATTACACCTATCGAGCGAACGTCGCCGAGGGCATCGTGCTGGTGCGATTTGGCCGCACGGTTGTCGATGCTATGCCGCAGCGAGAATACGATGCTCAAGATGACGCCTGGCGCGAGGTGGATGAGCCTAAGCGCGCGGCATGGGCCACTGAGCACGATGCGCGTATTGCGCTTACACTCGCGGCGGCTTGCTTTGCTTCGGGCGCTCGCATCACGCGCTGCTACGTGCAGATTGCGGTTCCCGACGGCGAGCAAGGCGAGCGCATTGTCGAAACGTATTCCTTTAGCCGTGCGGCCTATCTGGCCGATTGCGTTTCTGTCGCCAAGGATCTTGAGAGCATGGATATGGACGACATGCCCTGCAGGCATTTGCTCGAGGCATATGAGGCAGATGCGCCGGACATGATTGAACCTGCAGAGGTTCACGACCGACCACGCGATGACCATCGTCCATTGCCGCCTGCGCTTCGCGATTTACTGCTCGCTGATACGGCTGACGAGCTTGAGGTCATGGAGGAGGACAACGATCCGTATGTCGCCCGTGTCGTCGAGCTGCGCGAGCAATTCAAAGTTGACCGAGCTGGTGCTTTCGAGGGCTTTTCTCGCCTTGTCGAGGAGCTGGAAGCCAAGTGTACGGTTGCTGAGCTTTTGGCGACGGGCCCAGTGCAGACCCAGTTCTGCGACAACCAGCTGGTGCGCATGGTGCTGCCGGTGATGGAGGAGGACCGTTCCGTGCGTATCCTTCGCGCTCCCGATGCGCTGTATTTTGCCCAGCACGAGATTTGCAGCTTTTACGCCGAACAAGAGGACTTTGAGCGTGCGCTGCCCGAGGTGCGCCGTCTCTACGATTTGGCGCGCTCGTCCATGCAGTCTCACTTTGCCCTGATTAACGTGCTAGCACGCCTGGAGCGTTATGACGAGATTATCGAGGTAGCGCGCCACGGCCTGCGCATTGCCAGCGACCGGCCTTCGATCGGTTACCTGTTCTATCGCCTGGCGTTTGCCTACTGGAACTGCGACCAGCTCGAGCTGGCGCTGGCATGTTATCGCCTGGTGCCGCGCGGCGAGGAGTCGGGTGGCAGTGCGCAGGAGGAAATGCAGGGCCTTATGAACGAGATGGGCGTCATCAAACCGCCCACGTTTGAGGAGGCTGTCGAGACCATCCGCAAGGCAGGTCTTGAGCTGCCGCCGGTGCCCGCCGTGACCAATCAACTCGCGGATGCCGCCGTGCAACTCGTCGATAACGGCTTCTTTTTCTTGGCGCGCGGCTGCATCTATCAAATGTGGCGCACCATGGGCAACGATGAGCTCGGCTCCCTCAACCGCTCGCTGGGGTAGGGGCGGTATAGAGGGGCCGCACCGCGCTATTTGTATCGGCGCGGGCGGGAGGACCCGACAGAATCGGTAAGGCATAAAGCCGCCGAGCCTGCTAAACCTGTTAAACTCTGCTAAAGTTGCTAAACTTTGTTAAAGTTGTTAAAACTAGCAGAGGAGTGTCGAATGTCGAAAGCCATTAATCCCTTTAAGCCAACGGCGGGCATGAATCCGCCTGAGCTTATCGGACGTGACGCTGTTTTGGATGATTTTGCCGAGGCCCTTGAGAATGGTCCTGGTGCTCCCGATCGACTCATGCGCATCTCGGGCGTCCGAGGCACAGGTAAAACGGTGCTTCTCAATGCATTGGGTGACCTTGCGCGAAAAAAAGGATTCGAGGTTGTTGACGTCGCCTCGAATGCCGGTTTTTGCAGTAGAATCCTCGAGGCTCTACAGCGAAATGTTCGTCTTGAGTCAATGTCGATTTCCCCATCAATTCTAGGAGTCAGCCTTGGCTCCGTTGAGGTATCGAAGTCGGCATCTCATCTGGGCGAGGCAATGTACGATGCCGCGAAGCGCGGAGGTCTGCTCATTACGCTCGACGAGATTCAGGATGCCTCAACTGAGGAAATGCGCGAGCTGGGCAATGAGATGCAGCTTTTGATTCGCCAAGGGGCGAATGTCGCTTTTGCATTCGCCGGCTTGCCAACATCGGTGGATGGCGTGGTGGTTGATGATACCCTTACGTTCCTTCAGCGGGCGAAACATATTGAACTCACTCGTCTCTCCGATTTTGAAGTCGGCGGATCGTTTGAGGAAACAATGAGACGAGCGGGCAAGGAACTCGATGAAGACGCCGCTGAGCTATTAACAAAGGCTTCAGCAGGCTATCCCTTTATGGTCCAGTTGGTCGGATATTACGCTTGGCAGGTTGCTGCGCGCAGCGGGTCGGAGAGCGTGAGTGAAGAGGCAGCTCGCAAGGGTGTCCAGGCGGCTCTTGATAGTTTCAATGCCATGGTGATTGCCCCCGCTCTGCGCAGGGTGTCGGAGCGGCAGTTTCAATATCTCGCGGCGATGGCGCAATGCGAAGGCGGCGAGATTACGAACGGTGATATTGCCAAAAAGATGGGATTGCCGGCGAATAAA
This sequence comes from uncultured Collinsella sp., assembly GCA_900555815.1. Taxonomy (GTDB): domain Bacteria; phylum Actinomycetota; class Coriobacteriia; order Coriobacteriales; family Coriobacteriaceae; genus Collinsella. Next base: position 996 of record USMR01000105.1, on the reverse strand, counting down.
GTCGGGTCGTATCGCAAACGCCTGATCGATGCGGGACTGATTGAGCCTGCTGGTTACGGCTGTGTTTCGTTTGCAATTCCGTACATGCGCGATTATCTGTTGGAGACCGTTCGAGCGGACTAATAAAGACTGGAGGCATCGACGCCGCCGCTGGGGTTGCCCCCGTATCTTTGTCTCAATCTGTAACATCTGGACGAAAATTCGGCCTGCAACTGTTACAGATTGAGATGATTGACTGAGGCGTTTGCGGCAAAAGAGGAATCGTCGCAAATTCCCCCTTGCCCATCCTCGACTGTTTGGTTACAATAGAACGGCTGTTACGGAGAGCTGACCGAGAGGCCGAAGGTGCTCGCCTGCTAAGCGAGTATGCCCCAAAAGGGCATCTGGGGTTCGAATCCCCAGCTCTCCGCCAGTATGAATTTGAAGAAGGGTTCCATTTGGGGCCCTTTTTTTAATTAGAAGAACGTTAGCTGGGGATTCGAACCCTCAAAAAAATGAGGCGCCCCGTTGGACGCCTCATTTGGTTCGATGTGATAACGCTTTGGCCCTACACCTCAGGAGCCTTGGCTACGGTTTCGCTCTCGGCTGTGAGCGGGCGGTTGTCGATGCGGCGGCCCAGGCGGTCGAGCTTCACGAGCAGCCACTCGATGGGATTGGGCCCTGTTCCTTCCTCGTCGGCAACCAGGTCCATGACGGCAATCTTGGTGCCGTCCTGTTTAAGCGTAACGCTGCCCACCTTATCGCCAACATGCACCGTGCCCGAAAGGCCATCGTAGCTAACCTTTTCGGTCACATCGCCGGCGAGTGAGAACACCGTTGCCTGTGCGGCGGGGTCGGCGAGCGTGGCGTCGATCGTCTTGTCCGTCCAATCTGTCTGGCTAATGCGTGCCATGAGCGGGTTGCCGTTGGCGGTCTTCTCCTGTGTATTGGCGATCGCGACCGTGACCTTGTGGCCGTAGTACCAGTTGGCAAGGGTCGCCGTATCGGTAAAGCGCT
>USMR01000104.1 GCA_900555815.1 uncultured Collinsella sp. | reverse complement strand
AGTCCGTCTCCGGCGAGGTGACTTACGACGGCGCCTCCTCGTTCCAGGCTCTCGTCGAGGCCGCTGCCGAGAAGTTCATGGATGCCAACCCGGACGTCTCCGTCTCCGGCTCGGGCAACGGTTCGGGCAAGGGCCTGACCGCTGTCGCCGCCGGCACCGTTACCATCGGTAATTCCGACGTCTTCGCCGAGACCAAGCTCGAGGCCGACCAGGTCAAGAACCTCGTCGACCATGAGGTTGCTGTCGTGGGCATGGGTCCCGTCGTCTCCAAGAACGTGACGGTCGACGACCTGTCCCTCGAGCAGCTCAAGGGCATCTTCTCCGGCCAGATCACCAACTGGAAGGAGGTCGGCGGCGACGACGCCACCATCGTCGTTCTCAACCGCAAGGCCGGCTCCGGCACTCGCGCCACCTTCGAGGCCGCCGTCTTTGGCGACGAGGTTGTCGACTTTAAGGGCGACGCCGAGCTCGACAAGTCCGGCGACGTCCAGACTCAGATGGGCAGCACCGACAACGCCATCTCCTACCTCGATTTCTCGCACTTTGATGACTCCAAGTTCAACGCCATCAAGGTCGAGGGCGTCGAGCCCAAGAGCAAGAATGTCACCGACGACTCCTTCAAGATCTGGGCTACCGAGCACATGTACTGCGCTAAGGATGCCGACGAGGCCACCAAGGCCTTCCTGGAGTTCATGCTTTCCGATGACGTCCAGGGCAAGCTCGTCGAGGAGCAGGGCTTTATCCCCGTCTCTGCCATGAAGGTCGTCAAGGACGCCAGCGGCAAGGTCTCCGCTAAATAAGTAATCGCCCCCGGAAAGCTTTGCAATGGCAAAACAGCTGCCAAAGCGCGACCTTGAGAACGTGGGCCTGGGCGTCACGGGCGCGTGCGTAGCGCTCGTGACGCTTGTTGTTGCCGCGCTTATCTTCATGGTCGCCCAAAAGGGCCTCTCGGCTTTTGTTAAGGATGGCGTTTCGGTCGTCGAGTTCTTCACTGGTACCAAGTGGGACCTGGCTAACACAGCCGAAAACGGTCTGCCTTACACCGGCGCCCTGCCCCTGATCGTCACCTCGTTTGCGGTCATGGTACTCTCCACGCTCATCGCACTGCCCATCGCTATCGGCTCTGCCATCTTTGCGGTCGAGATCCAGCCTAAGTTTGGTTCCAAGGTCTTTCAGCCGCTTATTGAGCTTTTGACCGGTATTCCCTCGGTTGTCTTTGGCCTGATCGGCTTTCACGTGGTCGTCGGCCTTATGAAGAGCGTTTTCCACGTAAGCACGGGCTTGGGCATCTTGCCCGGCGCCATCGTGCTGGCCGTCATGATCCTGCCGACGATGACCACGCTTTCGGTCGATGGCCTGCGCGCTGTGCCCGATAGCTACCGTCAGGGCTCGCTCGCGCTGGGCTACACCCGCTGGCAGACCATCTGGCACGTGGTGCTCAAGTCCGCCATGCCGTCGCTCATGACCGCGGTCATCCTTGGCATGACCCGCGCCTTTGGCGAGACGCTCGCCGTGCGCATGGTTATCGGCGGTATCGAGGCCATGCCGACGTCGCTGCTGTCGCCGGCGTCCACCATCACCACCACGCTCACCACGTCCATGGCGGTCTATGCCGAGGGCTCGGCCCAGGACGATGTTCTGTGGGCGCTAGGTCTGCTGCTGATGGGCATGAGTCTCATCTTCATCCTGATCATCCACCTTATCGGCCGCAAGGGGGCGAAGGCTCGTGGCTAGCACGCGTATCCACATCGACGAGGCGAGGCTCGGGCGTGTCCAAAAGCAGGACCGCTTCGCCACGGGCGTGTTGACGGCGATCGTCGCCATCGTCATGCTCATCGTCGTCTCCATGGTGGCCTATATCCTGTTCGAGGGCATCTCGACGCTGTTCCAGCCGGGCTTTCTCACGGAGCCGTCGCGCGCCAACGGAACGCAGGGCGGCGTGCTCTACCAGCTGTTCGACTCGTTCTACCTGCTGCTGATCACCCTGATCATCTCGGTGCCCATCAGCCTGGGCGGCGCGGTCTTCCTGGTTGAGTACGCGCCGGACGGCCCCATCCGCGACATCGCCTCTACCGCCATCGAGACGCTGTCCTCGCTGCCTTCCATCGTTGTCGGCATGTTCGGTTTCCTGGTGTTCTCGGTGCAGCTGGGCTGGAAGTACTCCATCATTTCCGGTGCCGTCGCGCTCACCATGTTCAACATCCCCATCCTGGTGCGCGTGATCCAGCAGGCGCTCGAGGACGTGCCGCAGGCCCAGCGCGATGCGTGCCTGGCCATGGGCCTTACTCGCTGGGAAGCCACGCTGCACATCCTGATCCCCGAGGCCATGCCCGCCATCGTGACCGGCATCGTGCTTTCGGCCGGCCGCGTGTTTGGCGAGGCCGCGGCGCTGCTCTTTACCTCGGGCATGAGCTCGCCGGTGCGTCTGAACTTCTTGAGCTTTAACCTGTCGAGCCCCACCTGCGCCTGGAACGTGTTCCGTCCCGGTGAGTCACTCGCCGTGCACATCTACAAGATTTACGGCGAGGGCAGCCCTGAGGCCCAGCAGATCGTTTGGGGCACCGCCGCACTGTTGATGATTTGCGTGCTGCTGTTTAACATAGTCGCCCGTATCGTGGGCAAGCAACTGGCAAGGAAGATGACGGCCGAATGAGCGAGATGAAAGCAACGCCCGCAACCGAAGCGGCATCGTCCGAGACCCAGGACTTCCTGTCGAGCGTGGGGGAGAGCGAAAAGCGCGTGCGCGTGAGCGGCAAGGCCGTGAGCGACGAGGTCGTGCTCTCCACCAAGGACGTCAACGTGTACTATGGCGACCACCATGCACTGCACAATACGTCGCTCGATTTCCACAAGGGCGAGATCACGGCGCTCATTGGGCCTTCGGGCTGCGGTAAGTCGACCTTCTTGCGTAGCCTCAACCTCATGAATCGCGAGATTCGCGGCTGCCGCGTGGAGGGCGAGATCAACTATCGCGGGCGCAACGTGAACACCAAGACCGAAAACACCTACGAGCTGCGCCGTTCCATTGGCATGGTGTTCCAGCAGCCCAACCCGTTCCGCAAGTCCATTCGCGACAACATCACGTTTGCGCCTAAGCGCCACGGCATCACCGACCGCGACGAGCTCGACCGCATGGTCGAGGAGAGCCTGCGCGGCGCGGCGCTGTGGGACGAGGTCAAGGACAAGCTGAAAGATTCGGCCTTCGCTCTCTCCGGCGGCCAGCAGCAACGCCTGTGCATCGCGCGCACGCTGGCGCTCAACCCCGACGTGATCTTGTTCGACGAGCCCTGCTCGGCGCTCGACCCCATCTCGACGCTGGCGATCGAGGACCTCATGTCGTCGATCGTTGCCGACCGCGCCATCGTCATCGTGACGCACAACATGGAGCAGGCGTCGCGTGTGTCCAACCGCACGGCGTTCTTCTACATGGGCGATATGGTCGAGTACGACGAGACTGACGAGATTTTCCAACGGCCCAAGGACAAGCGGCTGAATGATTACCTCACCGGCATGTTCTCCTAGTCCGGGACATGCTTGAGGCCCGCGGTGGCCACGGTCGCCACGGGACTGATTGGAGAGGCGGGTCATCTCTTGTGGGAGATGGCCCGCCTTTTTGTGTCGTGTGCGGCCCGCCTTTTCGCTGCTATCATGGACAACGTTGAATTTCTACGAAGGAGCAGGGCATATGGCGATTCTTTTGGGATGCGATTCCGTCAGCCTAGAGTTTCCCACCAAGCATATTTTCGATAGCGTGACGCTCGGCGTGGGCGAGGGTGACCGCATTGGTATTGTCGGTAAAAACGGCGACGGCAAGTCGACGCTGCTGAGTGTGCTCGCCGGCACGCTGGAGCCCGATGACGGACGCGTGACGCACCGCCGCGGCACGACGATTGGATTGCTCGGCCAAAAGGATAACCTGGTCGATACCGACACCGTGCATCATGCCGTCGTCGGTGACACGCCTGAATACGAGTGGGCCTCGAGCCCGCGTACGCGCCAGATTCTGGCCGGCCTTATTAGCGATGTGCCCTGGGAGGGCACGGTGGGCGAGCTTTCGGGCGGCCAGCGCCGTCGCGTGGACCTCGCGCGCCTGCTGATCGGCGACTATGACGTGCTCATGCTCGACGAGCCCACCAACCACCTGGACATGCGCACCATCAACTGGCTCGCGCGTCACTTAAAGGCCCGCTGGCAGCGCGGCCGGGGCGCGATGCTCGTGGTCACGCACGACCGCTGGTTCTTGGACGAGGTCTGCACCAGTATGTGGGAGGTCCACGACGGCCAGGTCGATCCCTTCGAGGGCGGTTACTCCGCATATATCCTGCAGCGCGTGGAGCGCGACCGCATGGCCGCGGTTACCGAGGAGCGCCGTCGCAACATGGCGCGCAAGGAGCTCGCGTGGCTGAGCCGCGGCGCCCAGGCGCGTTCCACCAAGCCCAAGTTTCGCGTGGATGCCGCTCGCGAGCTGATCGCCGACGTGCCGCCCGTGCTGGATTCGGAATATAAGGACGCCACGCTGCGCGTCGAGGTGGAAACCACGCCCCGCGTGAAGTCGGTCGGTCTGACGCTGCGCGATGCGGCGGGCGGTGTCGTGGCGGAACATCGATTGCAGCCTGCCGGCGGCAAGGGCGGGTATGTCTTCGAGGTCGCCGACCCGGCCAAATGGTCGGCCGAGACCCCGAACCTCTATACGCTCGAGATCGCCGTGTCGGACGGCAGGGGCGTGACCGAGACCGTGACGCAGCCCGTGGGCTTCCGTTCCGTGGAGATCAGGGACGCACAGTTGCTCGTGAACGGGCAGCCCGTGCTGATCAAGGGCGCCGACCGCCACG
>USMR01000103.1 GCA_900555815.1 uncultured Collinsella sp. | reverse complement strand
CCGACAAGTACGAGATCGTGCAGTGCGCCATCTCCGAGGCCAAGGACTACTGCGACGAGGGCGCCGACCTGCTGATCGCCACCACCGTTGCCCCCGAAGGCCTCACCTGCCCGTACGTGAGCGGCGTGCCCTTCATGACCGGCATGAACCGCGTCGCTGCCGAGAAGGCCGTTCTCGACGTCATGGCTCAGTAGGCGCTGACTGCATGAGTGAGCAGAACGCCAACCCGGTAGAGCTCTTTGGTATGCGCGTTGCCCATGTGGGCATTAACGCCACCGACCCGGCAGACGCCCTGGAGATCGCGGAGCTGTTCTCGACGATGATGGGCCTGCCCGTCATCGAGACCCCGGTTTCGTACTTCAACGATTCGCTGGTCGAGATCATGAAGCAGAACGGTCGTGGCACCAAGGGCCACATCGGCTTTGCCGTTAACGACATCGATGCAGCTGAGAAGTGGTTTGCCGAGCGCGGGCTCGAGGTCAACGAAGAGTCGCGCGTGCTGCTGTCCGACGGCGGCACCAAGCTCGTGTACTTTAAGCGCGAGTTCGCCGGTTTCGCCGTGCACCTGTGCCGCGAGTAGCGCACAAGCTGCCATAGCTGGCAAAAAGGGATAGGGTCGCGTGGCCCTATCCCTTTATTTATGCCGAGGGGCTTCCTATCGTGGCAGGCGAATCGTAAAGCGGCTGCCGACGCCTTCGACCGAGGTCACACCGATGACGCCGCCGTGGCTGTCGACGATCCACTTGGCGATAGCGAGCCCCAGGCCCGAACCCTGTGCACCGACATCGCGCGCGTTGTCGGCACGGTAGAACCGCTCGAACGCGTGAGCTGCGGATTCCTGGTTCATGCCGATGCCCTCGTCCTCAACGCTTATGTCGATCGTGCCCGCGCCCGTATCGGGAGTTATGGCAAACGTGACGGTCGTTCCCGCGTCCGAATACTTGGCGGCGTTCTGCACGATCACGCGCAGAGCCTGCTTCACAAGCGCGACATCGACGGACGCGTTGCAGCGCGGGTTGCTGGCAAACGCGGCGTCAAAAGCCAGCCGATACGTGTGCCCGGCATCGATCATTTGTGATTCTTCGCATACCTCTCCGACGAGCGCTGCCAGATTGGTGTCCACACGATGCAGCACGGTGCGCCCGGCATCGCCGCGTGCCAAAAATAGCAGTTGTTCCACGAGCTCCTGCATGTGCTCGCTTTCGGCCTTGAGCGAGGCGATGGACTCCGCCAGCACGGCCGGGTCGTCCTTGCCCCAACGATCGAGCATGTTTACGTAGCCCTGAATCACCGCGATGGGCGTGCGCAGCTCGTGACTCGCGTCGTTGACAAAGCGCATCTGCTGCAGCTTGGCCTCTTGCATCTGACGCAGCAGACGGTTGAGTGCGACCTCGATGCTCGCCAAGTCGGCGTCGCCAGTGGTGACGCTCGGCGAGTCGACGCTTGCTCGCTCGATGGCCTGCTCCAGCGTTTCCATCTTGCCGCCGGAGAGCTGCATGCGGCCGAGCTCGTCCACGCGCAGTGCCAGGTCGTTGAGCGGTGCCATGGTGCGGCGTACGCGTCGGGCGCCGCCGAGCATGTTGAGCACGCTGATGACCTGCCAACCTACAACGACAAGGTAGAGAGGCCATAGCGTGACGAGGTCCTGCGCGAGGGGGAAGGTCTTGGTGGTACGCGCAAGCTCGACAGTATAGGTGAGCGTTGTCAGGTCCCAGCCGCGCGCGGGCGTCAGTGACATGCCGTGAACGGTGGCGCCGGGAATCCATCCTGCGGTAAACGTGCCGTCGGGCAGCGTCTGGTTGTATCCATAGACGAGGATCGCCGCCGCAATCACTACCAGCAACAGATCGAGCCAGGCGTAGCCCATCAGGCGGCGCCACATATAGCTCCAGTTGATGGCGCGGGCGATGGATGTGACGCGCTTGGTCTCGGCGTTACGCGCGACAGACATAGCCCACCCCGCGCACGGTTTGGATGATGCGGGCGCCGCCGGCGTCTTCGATCTTGGCGCGCAGGTGCGCGATGTGTACGTCGACGTTGTTGGTGTCGCCCACGTATTCGTAGCCCAGCGCCTCGTGCGCGATGCACTCACGCGTGAGCACGGTTTCGGCATGCGCCATAAGCAGTGCGAGGACGTCGAACTCGCGGGCGGTCAGCACGATGGGTGAGCCGCCGACCGTGACTTCGCGACGGTCGGGGTCAAGCGCGACCGATCCCACGGTGAGCGTGGCGGGGGAGGGCGAGGCGGAAGCCTGGGTCGAGTCGCTGACCGGGGGCATCGCAGCGGCGCCGGAACCACCAACGCCCGAAGCTGCCCGCACGGCCTTCGCGCGCTTCAACGCCACGCGGATCCGTGCGAACAGTTCCTCAATCGCAAACGGCTTGGTCAGGTAATCGTCGGCACCGGCATCGAGCCCGGACACCTTGTCCATCACGGCATCGCGCGCAGTGACCATAATCACTGGCACATCCTTGTGCTTGCGGACACGCCGCAGGACCTCCATGCCGTTGAGCTGCGGCAACAGCACATCGAGCAGAATCAAGTCGTAGTCGCGTTCCAGCGCCAGGTCCACGGCGGTGCGGCCGTCGGCGGCGTGCTCTACCTGGTAGCCCTCGTGCTCCAGCTCGAGCGTCACAAAGCGGGCGATTTTCTCCTCGTCCTCTACGATCAGGATTCGTGCCATACGTGCCCCCATCTGCGATTACTTGTCGTCGTTCAGATTCTGCTTGATGCCGTCCGCGGCGTCGGCGGCGTGATCCATCAGGTTGTTGATACTGCCGGGCACGTCGCCGTCGCTATCGATGCGGTACAGCATGCCAAAGACCAGGCCAATCAGCATCATCCATATCGAAGCGCCCCAGGCAAACAGGGCGACGATAGGGATCAGGATGGGGATGTTGAGGATGATGGCGTCGCGGCGCGTGGCGACAAACTTGGTCTCCAGGCTCAGTCGGAAGAGCTTTTTGAGGTACTCCCCCACGCTGTCCATCTTTTTGGAGAAGTCGGTCTTTTCGCTCGACTTTTCGTAGGCGGCCTGCGCAGCGACCATCTCGGCCGAGGGCTTATCGACCGGCTCGGACTCGGTGGCGGCGTGCGCCGACGTGGTCTGGGTCTTGCCCTGCGACTCGAGCCAAATGATGGCGTCCAGAACGTTGCCGTCGGCGGCGTCGAGCGCGGCTTTGGCGTCGGTGTAGCTCACGTTGCACTTGGTGCGGATGGTTTCAACTTTTTCGAGGTCGTCCATGACCTGTCCTTTCGTTCGATGGGCGCGACGCCGGGCGATCTGCCCGGGCGCGAGTGTTGCGTTCGGCGGCCTGCGTTGCGCGGCGCCGCCTCGCCCTTGGTCGAACTCTATAGTGCGGGTTATAGATTAAGCGATTCTTGAGCCAAGATTAATGTTGGATGAGTTTTTGGGTGGGGCGGAGGCCAAGCGCGCGGGGCGCTCGGGGCCCAGGGATAAATTTGTGTCCGCACGGCGAGATATATTTTTAACCATGTTGAGGGGCGTGACAGGACAAGGTTGCCCGGCGCCCGCGAAATCAGAGGGTCCGCAGCGGCGCGTGGGCGCAAGCAGGCGGAGACCTCGATGCAGATAAGGGGACCATACGTGCATATTTACGCTATGAGTGACATTCACGGATGTCTGGATGCTTTTAGGGCAGCGCTCTCCACCATCGACCTCGATGCCCGGGATTCCAAGCTGGTCCTGCTTGGCGACTACTGCGACCGCGGCCCCGACTCGCTCGGCGTCTTTGAACTCATCATGGGCCTGCAGAAGCGCTACGGCGATCGCGTCGTGGCGCTGCGCGGCAACCACGAGGAGATGCTCCTCGAGTACATCGACGAGGCGAACGATCCCGATTATACGCAAGCATGGATACTTGCCGACAGCAATCTGGCAACGGCCAAGAGCTTCTTGGATGCCGAGGCGTTCAGGCACGTCAAGCATCTTTTGAGGCTCAGGGAGTTCGAAGAGGCCTACGCCTTTACGGTTGAGCGCATAAAGGCCGAGCACGCGGACGTCATCGCGTGGGTCCGCAAGCTCCCTTACTTTTACGAGAGTCCCTTCGGCCAGGTCTTTGTGCATGCCGGCATTGACGAGGGGGCCGGGGAGTACTGGAAGCTTGGCACATCTGACGAGTCGTTTACTATGACGATGCCCGATTACGTGGGGCGTAAGTTCTATCTGGATGTTATCGCCGGGCATATCAACACCGAGGCGATCTCGGGCATCGCGGGCTACCGCGGTATCTGGCACGACGGTGCCAGCCATTTCTACATCGACGGGAACGTCATGGAGCACGGCGAGGTCGTCGTGCTGAACTACGACTCGGAGACGGGGAAATACAGCGGGCAAGGGCTGGAGTAGGTTGGCGGGCGATTATTTGCCGGCTAATTTACGCAGTGCTTCTTCAAGCCATTCGTTCATTTTCTCAGAGGGAGGCGTTTTTGTTTCCGCGTTTGTAGTGGTCGTCTCCGGTATAACAATTTGAAGCTTGATGCGCTTGTTTTCGAGCTGGTTAGGGGGACAAAAGAGTTTTAAATGCAGCGCACTTAAAGATCCTTTGTCCCATTTTTTAATATATTGATACAGACAACGATATTCGTGCTGGTCGTTACTTAAGGCGTGGGCGATATCATAGAACGCAAGCACGGAGATGAGCACATGCCATTGCTGGTTTAAATTATCGTGTGTACCGTCAGTAAAGGGCTCAAAGGCATCGACTTCTGCAACTGTATCTTTGTCAAAATAAAAGTAGTAATGCTTTTGCTTAGGCTCTGTTAGACCAGGATTGACATGCCGGCCTGCCGGCTATCTCGCCGTCTCCCCGTCGGGCGCCGGCGTCCT
>USMR01000102.1 GCA_900555815.1 uncultured Collinsella sp. | reverse complement strand
GGGAGCGAATCGGTCGGCGTAAAGGAGCAGACGGCGCCGCCCAGGATAGCAGGGGCGACGTTATCGGGATGGCCCTCGACCTCGGTGGCAATGCGGACAAGCTCAGCGCGGTCGACGGTGTGGCCTGTCAGTGCGGCGGCGGCCATAATGCCGGCGACGACGCAGGTGGAGCTGGAACCCAGGCCACGGGCGACGGGCACGTCGGTCTGAATGTCGATAGCAACGGGAAAAGCCGGCTCGCCCCACGCGGCCAGAGCATCGACAAAGCTCACATAGACCAGGTTATTCTCGTTTTGGAACTCCTCGGGGCAGCCCGTGATGGTGAGCTTGTCGGCGCGCTCGAAGGTGAAGTGCGAGTAGAGGCTAACGGCCATGCCGAGGGTGTCGTAGCCGATGCCTAGGTTGGCGCTGGTTGCTGGGACGGTGATTTTGATCATGTGAGTCCTCCTGGGCGGGTCTGGCCGTTTAGTTCGCTGCTCGGGCAGTCCTGGCTCGCTCGGAAAGCACATTAAGTGCTTTCCGGCTCGTGCGGAACTCGCGACGAACTAAACGGCCAGACCCGCTCGCACGCTCGTCATCATCCCGAAAGCTAAATAATTAGAAGGTGCGCCGGCTTTCGCCGGCGCTTAATAAGGGATCTAGTTGGTGCTCATTCGTTTTGCTGCAGACTCGACGTAGCTTGCCATCTCATCGACGTCGCAGACGTCTTCGAAGCGGACGGGCTTGGATTCGAGTTCGGCGAGCTGGGTCGGGGCGACCGTGTTGGTGGCCTGCTCGAGTACGCGCATAGCCTCAAAATCATCCTCGGGAACGTCGAGGCCCAGGGCGTCGCAGCAGGCGCGCGGGAACTTGTAGGGGCTTGCGGTCGAAAGCAGCACGCGGGCCTTGGCACCCTCGGCGGGGGCGACCTGCTCAAAGACGTGATAGCCGCAAGCGGTGTGCGGGTCGATCACGTAGCCGTTCGCGTCCCAACAGCTCTTGATGGCGGCGCGGACCTCGTCCTCGCTGGCCCAACCACATCCAAAGACGCTCTGGATCTTGGCCAGCAGGTCGGCGGGAACCTCGTAGCGACCAGTCTGTGTCAGCTGCTCCATAAGGCCAGCAACAAGCTCGCAGTCGCCATTGGACAGGAAGTACAGCATGCGCTCCAGGTTAGAGCTGATGAGGATGTCCATCGACGGCGAGATGGTCGTGAAGAACGGACGGTTGCGGTCGTAAACGCCGGTGGTCAGGAAGTCAGCCAGAACGTTGTTCTTGTCGCTCGCGACGATGAGCTTGGCGACGGGCAGACCCATGCGCTTGGCATAGTAGCCGGCCAGGATATCGCCAAAGTTGCCGGTCGGCACGCAGAACTCCACGGCATCGCCGGCCTCGATGGCGCCGGCGCGCAGCAGCTGCGCATAGGCGGCAAAGTAGTAGACGACCTGCGGCACCAGGCGCCCGACGTTGATGGAGTTGGCGCTCGAAAGCACCGTGCCGGCGGCTTCAAGACGCTCGGCAAGCTCCTTATCGGCAAAGATGCGCTTGACGGCACTCTGGGCGTCGTCGAAGTTGCCGCGGATGCCGCAGACGGCGACGTTGTCGCCCTCTTGCGTGGACATCTGCAGGTTCTGGACGCGGCTGACTTTGCCTTCGGGATAAAAGACGGTAATACCCGTGCCCGGAGCGTTGGCAAAACCGGCGAGTGCGGCCTTGCCGGTGTCGCCCGACGTGGCGGTGACGATCATGATGCGCTCGGCGCCGCCGTCCTTGGCGGAAGTGCGGGCCATCAGGCGGGGGAGCATCTGCAGGGCGACGTCCTTGAAGGCGCTTGTGGGGCCGCCAAAGAGCTCCATCACATAGGTCTGAGGGGCGTCAGCGCCCGGCGCAGCGTCGAGTTTGACGAGCGGCGTAACCTCTTCACTCGCGAACGTGCCGCGGTATGCCTCGTCGACACACGCCGAAATTTCTTCGGCCGTGTAATCATTCAGTAACATTCCCAACACATCTTGAGCGATTTCAAAGTACGATTTAGCTGCAAGCGAGCTGATATCGACCTGCTGGGTGCCGAGCTCGTCCGAGACAAACAAACCCCCGTCGGGAGCGATGCCGGTGCGGATTGCCACCTTACTTGAGCACGATAAAGTGCGTCCTCGTGTACTATGATAAGTTCCCATATAACACTGCTCCTCGGATGCCTTGGTCCCAATCGGTGAAACCATGGTATCAGAGCGCGCAAAATAGGTTCGCAGAGGCTTTTTAGAAAGGTAACCTCCAGCCCATGATTAAGATTGCGAAGTTTGGCGGCTCGTCGGTCGCCGACGCCGAACATTTTAAGAAGATTAAGACCATTGTCGATGCCGACCCGGCCCGCCGTTTTGTGGTGGTTTCCGCCTGCGGTCGCCGCTTTAAGGGCGACACCAAGGTGACCGACCTGCTCTACCTGGTTAACGCGCACGTTAAGTACCACGTGTCGTGCGAGGAGCTGCTCGAGGACATTGGCCAGCGCTACTTTGATATTGCTGACGAGCTGGAGCTCGCCTATCCCATTCGCGAGGAGTTCGCGGCCTTTGCCGAGCGTGCTCGCTCGGGCGGTTACTCCACCGAGGAGCTTGTGAGCCGTGGCGAGTACTTTACCGCCCGCCTGATGGCCGAGTACCTGGGCCTACCGTTCTTGGACGCCGCGACGGTTGTGGCGTTCCATCACGACGGTACGCTCAGCATGAATCGCACCTCCGAGCTGGTGCAGGAGTACGGCCAGCAGGGCGGCTTTGTTATGCCCGGTTTCTACGGCGCGACGCGTGAGGGCCAGATCAAGCTGCTCGACCGTGGCGGCGGCGATATCTCGGGCACGATCCTGGCCAGGTGCCTGGGCGCCGACCTGTCCGAGAACTGGACCGACGTTTCTGGCTTCTATTCTGCCGATCCTCGCATTGTTCCCGAGGCTCAGCCCATTGCGCGCGTTACCTACGAGGAGCTGCGCGAGCTTTCGTACATGGGTGCGAGCGTTCTGCACGAGGAAGCTGTGTTCCCCGTGCGCGAGGCTGGTATTCCGCTGGTCATCAAGAACACCAATGCGCCGCAGGACCCCGGCACTATCATTAGCGAGACGGCTGATGAGGGCGAGGCGGAGCCCATCATTACCGGCGTGACCGGCAAGCGCGGCTTTGTCGCCATCAACGTCGCCCGCGACCGCACCAAGCCGCGCGTCGGCTTTATGCGCCGTGCGCTTTCGGTCTTCGAACGCTATGACGTTTCCGTCGAGCACATGCCCACCGGTGTCGACCGCTTTGGCGCCGTGGTGCAGGAGCAGGACGTGCACGACTCGCTGTACTCGCTCGTGGGCGACATTCAGCAGGAGGTCGAGCCGCTCGAGATCGAGGTTGTCGAGGGCTTGGCGCTCATCGCGACCGTCGGCCGCAACCTGCGCGGTCGTGCAGGTATCTCGGGCCATCTGTTTGGCATGCTCGGCCAGGCCGGCGTGAGCGTGCGTATGATTTCGCAGAGCTGCGACGAGATCAACATCATTATCGGTGTCGAGGAGAAGGACTTCGACCTGGCGATTCGGACCATTTACCGTGCCTTTTCCGATAAAAACGGCATTGTGAAGGTCTCCGACTTGGAGGCTTCCGCGCCGGTCGAGCCCGCCCTGGACGTGCTCCGCAAGTAGCTACCATCCCGGTGATTTTTGGGACATGTCTCATAAATCTACGGCGGGGCGTTTCGTTTCGGTTTCGTTTCGACGGGGCGGGTTTCGTGTCCGCCCCGTTCTTGTATACACTGGCAACAATAATCAGCCTGCTCGGCGTGCGGGCAAAAGCCACAACCTTTAAAGGGGGAAGCATGAAACAGTACACGGTTGCTATTTTGGGCGCGACGGGAGCCGTGGGCACCCAGATGCTCGAGTGCCTCAACGAGCAGGAGTTCCCGATCGGCAAGCTCAAGTTGTTGGCAAGTGCACGCTCCGCGGGCAAGACCGTTGAGTTCCGCGGCGAGCAGATCGTGATCGAAGAGGCTTGCCCCGAGGCCTTTGAGGGCTGTGATATTGTGCTCGGAGCCGCCGGCGACGATATCGCGAAGGAGCTACTGCCCGAGGCCGTCAAGCGCGGCGCCGTCGTGGTCGACAACAGCCATGCCTTCCGCATGGATCCCGAGGTGCCGTTGGTCGTGCCCGAGATCAATGCCGACGACATCAAGTGGCATCACGGCCTTATCGCCAACCCCAACTGCGCGACCATCATCGGCCTGGTTCCCACGTGGCCGCTGCATCAGCTTGCCGGCGTGAAGCGCATGATCGTCTCGACGTATCAGGCGGCTTCGGGTGCCGGTGCTCCCGGTATGGCCGAGCTCGAAGCGCAGCTTGCCGCCCTGGGCCGTGGCGAGGAGATTCCCGAGCCGCGCGCGTTTGCCGCCCAGCTGGCGAGCAACCTGATTCCGCAGATTGGCGGCGTCAAGGAGGAGGGCTTTACCTCCGAGGAGATGAAACTGCAGAACGAGGGCCGTAAGATCATGCATCTGCCCGAGCTGCGCGTGAACTGCACCTGCGTGCGCGTGCCCGTGCTGCGTTCGCACTCCGAGAGCATTACGCTCGAGTTTGAGCGCGACATCACGGTGGAAGAGGCCCGTGCTGCGCTGGCTGCCGCTCCGGGCGTGAAGCTGGTTGACGACATGGGCGCCGAGGATGCGCATGATCGCTTCCCCATGCCGATGGATACGTCCGATCAGGATCTGATCTGGGTCGGTCGCGTGCGTCGCGACATCTCGAACCCCGAGGCCACGCGCGGTATTACCTTCTGGTGCTGCGGCGACCAAATCCGTAAGGGCGCGGCGACCAACGCCGTCCAGATCGCTAAGCTGCTCTGCGAGTAGTGTGGCCTGTCCGGCGGGGCCGGGGGTTTTT
>USMR01000101.1 GCA_900555815.1 uncultured Collinsella sp. | reverse complement strand
GCCATCGGCACACCAATAACAGTCACTGATATCGATGAACGGAATACCTGAGCGCGTGAGGGCCCGCGCAAAAGAGCTTCCGCCCGTTCCGCGATCCGCAACCACAGTGCAGTAAAGGCCCGCGTCTGCATGCTCAATCGAGACCTCTCCTGCCGGAAATACCTTCCGCACAAGCGCCATCAGGCCATCACGCGCCTCGCGAGCACGAACGCGCACGCGGTTCACATGTCGCTCGTAATCACCCGATTCCAGCAAACGCGCCAAAGCGACCTGGTCAACAGAGCTCACCGACGAGGCGTAGAAACCAAGGTTGCGCCTAAACCGCTCCATTAGCTCATCGGGCAACACCATGTACGCCAAACGCAACGCCGATGAAAGGCTCTTCGAAAACGTGTTGGTGTAGATAACCGACTGAGCTGCATCGATTGATGCGAGCGCGGGAATCGGCTTCCCGGCAAGGCGGAACTCACAATCAAAGTCATCTTCGATGAGATACCGACCTAGTCGCTCGGCGGCCCAGCTCAGAAGCGCATAGCGCCGCGCAATGCTCGTCACAAGGCCGGTCGGATACTGATGGGACGGCATCAGGTGAAGGACATCGGTCCCGCTTTTCTGCAGAATGCTCAAGTCCACGCCCTCATCATCCAACGGGATATGTCGAACTTTGCAGCCCATAGCCTGATAGATGCGCGTCAGACGCAAATAGCCCGGGTCCTCAACGGCATACACCTTGTCAGCGCCAAGCAACTGAACCAACATGGTATCGAGCAGCTGGGCGCCTGCACCGATAACAATGTTGTTGGGATCGACATTCATGCCCCTCGTCCCACGCAGATGGTGAGCAATTGCGCATCGCAGCCGAGCGGTGCCCTGCGCCGGTGCGGGCGAAAAGATTTCGCGCTCGTCTTCGGATGCCAGCGTCACCCGTAGCGCACTTTGCCAAAGCCGCGCCGCCTCCAAAGCGGAAGGAGAAAGTGCATCGAATCGCTCGACCTGTCCGTTGACATCATGCGCGCTGGGACCCGCAGAGGCGGCATCTCGGTCGATGCCCTCCGAAGCCAAAGGCAAAACCGGTGCATCCGGAAGCTTGCAAGCGTAGTAGCCACGCCGCGGCTTTGAGCAAATATAGCCCTCGGCAAGTAACTGGCTATATGCATTCTCGATAGTAATGACACTGATTCCCAGATGACTGGCAAAGGCGCGTTTAGACGGCAGATGCTCCCCCGCCGCAATACGGCCAGCAACAATATCATCTCGAATTTGCTGGTAAACATACTCATAGAGCGATGCCTCGCCACGTTTTTCCAAATTGTAGTCAAGCATGAGTTTGCCACCTGACCTTATCGAGCTGTTCAATCTGGTATTAGGCTGACCTTTCTATTATCTCGAAAACTGAGTATTTTGCCATACCCAGCTCCCCGATAGGATGTTCCGTCAAGCAATGCACATGCCAACCAAGGGAGCAACCATGGCAGAACAGAACAGCAAGGCCGACCGCGTCAAACTCAATCGCGAGCTCGCGCAGATGCTCAAGGGCGGCGTCATCATGGACGTTACCACGCCCGAGCAGGCACGCATCGCCGAGGAGGCAGGCGCCTGCGCCGTCATGGCCCTCGAGCGCATCCCGGCCGACATCCGTGCCGCAGGCGGCGTCTCGCGCATGAGCGACCCCAAGATGATCAAGGGCATCCAGGAGGCCGTCTCCATCCCCGTCATGGCCAAGTGCCGCATCGGTCACATCGTCGAGGCGCAGGTCCTGCAGGCCATCGAGATCGACTACATCGATGAGTCCGAGGTTCTCTCCCCTGCCGATGACGTCTATCACATCGACAAGACCCAGTTTGACGTGCCGTTTGTCTGCGGCGCCCGTGATCTGGGCGAGGCGCTGCGCCGTGTTGCCGAAGGCGCCACGATGATTCGCACCAAGGGTGAGCCGGGTACGGGCGACGTCGTTCAGGCCGTGCGTCACATGCGCAAGATCCAAAAGCAGATCCGTGACGTTGTTGCCCTGCGCAACGACGAGCTCTTTGAGGCAGCCAAGCAACTGCAGGTTCCGGTCGAGCTGGTGCGCGAGGTCCATGCCACGGGTAAGCTTCCCGTCGTGAACTTTGCCGCCGGCGGCGTAGCGACCCCCGCCGACGCCGCGCTGATGATGCAGCTGGGCGCCGAAGGCGTGTTTGTCGGCTCGGGCATCTTTAAGAGCGGCGACCCCGCCAAGCGCGCAGCCGCCATCGTCAAGGCCGTGGCAAACTTCACCGATGCCAAGCTCATTGCCGAGCTTTCAGAGGACCTGGGCGAGGCCATGGTGGGCATCAACGCCGACGAGATCGAGATTATCATGGAAGAGCGCGGGCGCTAGTCCAGCAGAAAGGATCGCACATGAGCGATTATGCAGACCAAACGGTCGCCGTGCTGGCGGTCCAAGGCGCTTTTGCCGAGCACGAGGCAAGACTATCCGGGCTTGGCGCACACTGTATTGAGCTGAGGCAGGCGGCTGATTTGAAGCAGGACTTTGACCGTCTGGTACTTCCCGGCGGCGAGTCCACCGTTCAAGGGAAGCTGCTTGCCGAGCTCGGCATGCTCGAGGAGCTTCGTGCCCGTATCGCTGAAGGCATGCCCGTCCTGGGCACCTGCGCCGGCTTGATTCTGCTGGCGCGCGACCTTGCCGCCCACGACGATAAGGGGACGCCGCGCCTGGCAACCATGGATGTGCTCGTCGAGCGCAATGCCTACGGCAGGCAGCTCGGCAGCTTTCGAACCAAGGGGCAGGTAGCCGGCATCGACGGTGAAGTGCCGCTGACGTTTATCCGCGCGCCCCGCATCGTTGAGGTGCACGGCGATGCCGAGGCCCTGGCCGAAGTCGATGGCCGCATCGTCGCCGCCCGCCAAGACAACCAGCTCGGCGTAACCTTCCACCCCGAACTCGACGAAGACACCCGCCTCCACGAGCTCTTCCTCCAAATGTAGGCAGAGTAGAAACGAGCGTGGATTTTCGGACACGCAACAAATGAGAGTGGATAATCTCCCACTTTGAGCTCGAATGCAGGCTCAAACCGGGAGATTATCCACTCTCATGCTATGTAGTCATTTAAGAACGTCCTCAATGACTACCTTGGATCATGGCAATGCCGATGTTTTGGCACCGACAGCGAGCGCCCACCAGAGCCAACAAATTGGCATGAAAAGAGGACGGCATAGACCTTCTGGTCATGCCGTCCTCTTTGAATGACAAGTTGTCGCTCTGGTGGGCGCGCAGCGTCGAGCCGTTACGCGGTTTGGTAAAACCGCGTAACCCAACTAAAAGCGGTTGCCGCGGAAGCCGCCGCCGTTGCGGCCGCCACGATCGCCACCGCGACCGCCGCGGTCGTTACCGCGGTTGCCGCCGAAGCCGCCACGGTTGCCACCGCGATCGCCATAGCCACCACGGTTGCCGCCAAAGCCGCCGCGACCGCCACGGTCGCCGCCACGGTCACCAAAGCCGCCACGGCCGCCACGATCGCCACCGCGACCGCCGCGGTCGCCACCACGGCCACCACGATCGCCAAAGCCGCCGCGACCGCCACGGTCGCCGCCACGGCCACCGCGATCGTCACGACCGCCGCGAGGACCGCGGTCCTCATCCAGGCCCATGGCGACGAGCGGAGCGATAACCTTATCGAGGGCGGCCATCAGCTCGGTGGCCTCCTCGTAAGAAAGCTCGGGCAGGAGCTTCTCCTTCTTGTTGGCAAGCTCGACCAGGCCCTCAGCGGCATCCTCGGCGGCGAAGACGACGATCTTGCGCATATCGCGCTCGGCGTCGTCGATGCGGCCGACCAGATCGGCAGCCTCGGCCTCGGCCATCAGACCATCGAGCTCACGAAGGCGCATGCCCAGCAGGTCGGACATTTCCTTCTGCTCCATCTTAGGCTTGAGGTCAAGAAGCTTGATGGCGCGCTCGATGTTCGCCATGCGCTCGGCCTTGGCCTCCTCCTCCTTGGAAATAGCAAAGCGACGGCTACGCAGCAGGCGGGCGGCCTTCTGCATCTTGTCCATCAGCTCTTCGTCATCGTAATCAACGGCGGCCTCGACAACCTCGGCCTCCTCCTCGGCGGAAACCTCGTCAGCAGCCTCAACCTCGGCAGCTTCGGTCTCCACGGTCTCGACTGCCTCGACCTCGGCAGCCATAGTCTCGTTCTCGGTCTCGTTCATGATCTCTTCGTTCTCGGACATGAGACTCCTTCTTGGCCCTCTCGGGCATCATCGCCCCATTCGCGGGGCCCGTCGCGCACTCTTTGCGCTTTAAACATTCATGCCTCTCGGCAAAACGTGCATTAGTTTATGGTGTCGCCATCCAATCTAGCTGCAGAATCTATGTGCACACATTAATGCGACATGTCGCGGTATCATGGCCTGAACCAAACGTATCCACCTTAAGGAGCCCGCCATGATTAAGCCCATCATGAAATCCGAGTTCTTTTTGCGCCTACCTTCCGAAGACGCGGGACCCGACGACGCCGCGACCGGGCAGGACCTCCTGGATACGCTTCACGAGCATGAGCACGAGTGCGTGGGCCTCGCCGCCAACATGATCGGCGTGCGCAAACGCATCATCTGCGTAAAAGACGGCAGCAAGTCGCTGCTCATGTACAACCCGCAAATTCTTGAGCAGGTCAACGCTTATCAGACGAGCGAAGGATGCCTCTCGCTGATCGGCGAGCGTCCCTGTACCCGCTATCGCCGCATTAAGGTTGAGTATCTGGACGAGAACTTCGTCCACCGCATCAAGAACTTCTCGGGCTACACCGCCGAGATCATCCAACACGAAATCGATCATTGCAACGGCGTCGTTATATAGTTCCGCGAGTCAAGGAAAATGATCTGTTTTCCTCCGTCCCTAATGGACCATGATAACGACGCAGGCTGAGTATACGACAG
>USMR01000100.1 GCA_900555815.1 uncultured Collinsella sp. | reverse complement strand
TGCCGAGAGCTCCGAGCACGCCGACGATGCCAAGGCGTTCATCGACTTCTGCCTGACCAACAAGAAGGCCCAGAAGATTTGGGCCAAGTACGGCTTTGAGCTTTCCGAGTAGTGCATAGCTGAGCTACATAACGATATGCTTGAGGGCGGGCGTTCTTGCGATCGTCCGCCCTTTTTTGATTGAATCGGCGCGCCCGCGCGCCGTTGCCGTATGTTTGAGGAGTCGCCCGTGTCAAGGAAAACGATTCGCCTGTTCGCCGTGTTGGCAGCGCTTGCCTTTGCGTTTACCTCGCTGCCTGGGGTTGCCCGTGCCGAGGCGCTCTTTACCACTGCCGATGGGCGCCAGGCGACCGAGGACTCCGCGCTTATCGATGGCGTCGATTTTGGCCTCAATGCGTTTGAGCGAAATGCCAAGGGAACGGCACGCTCGTTTGCGGGTCAGCCCGAGGGCTATCGTTTTCCCATCTACAAAAAGACGTCGCTCGTAACGGTGACCACGCCTATGAGCGTCGTGGTGTGGGTTGATGCGCACGCCGCTAGGGAGGCGGGCTTGGATATCGCAGCCACTTCCGACCAAAAGGCGCTTAAGAAGATGCTCACGGGGCTCGATAAGTCTCACTCCATGGGCGGAGCGCTGCTGGAGGATTCAAAGCTCGAGTGGGTGTTTACCTCGGACAATGAGTTGGTGCAGGGCGATTACCGCTATCAGTTTAAGGTGAAGGGCGGCGACGGTGACTACTACACCGTCGTGAACGCCGTGGATGCCGCAAACACCGAGCTTAACCTGGGTGACGGAGCCCTGTGGAGCGATGACGCCGCCCTGGTGCCGTATGCGAGCGTCTCGACGACGGAGCCGCCGTCACTGGCAGAGCGCGCCGCAGCCTTCTTTGGCGGTATCGACTATCGCCCGTTTTGGGTGTCCATCAAAACGAGCGGACTTGCTCTGGTAATCGCGTTTGCGCTGGGCCTGTTCGCCGCGTGGAAGACTATGGGTACCTCGAGTCGCATCAAGGGCTTGCTCGACTCGGTCTTTACCATCCCCATGGTGCTGCCGCCTACGGTGTGCGGCTTTTTGCTGCTTATGCTGTTTGGTCGCTCGACCGGGGTCGGCCAGTGGCTGATCGCGCACGGCATCTCGATCGTCTTTACGTGGCCGGCGGCGGTGATCTCTGCCGTGGTGGTGTCGTTTCCCCTAGTCTACCGCACGGCGCTCGGTGCTTTTGAGAGCCTCGACACGCAAATGCTCGACGCCGCGCGAACCCTGGGATGGTCCGAGCGTCGCATCTTTACCAAGCTTATGATGCCGCTTGGGTGGCCTTCTATTGCTGCTGGTACGGTCCTCGCCTTTGCCCGCGCCATGGGCGAGTTTGGCTGCACGCTGTTCTTTGCGGGCAACTACGCCGGCATTACGCAGACCATCCCCATCGCCATCTACTTTGAGTGGATGGGCGGCAATACGTCGGTGGCGCTCTTCTGGGTTGTCGTCGTGATTGTCTTTAGCTTTTTGGTCATCCTGTTCATCAACATGTACACCGCTCATTCGCAAAAGTATCGCGAGCGGGGCCTTTCCCGTGCGGAGCGGAAGCAGGCTAAGGAGCTCGCCGGACAGGGCGATTCGCTCGACCCGGCGGGCGGCGACGCCCTGCGTATCGATCGCGATGCGCTGGCTGAGCTTATGCGCGATGACGCGGTCATGAAGGGAGGTCGATAGGTCATGTCGCTTGTTGTGGATATTAAAAAGCGCTATCCCGGGTTTATGCTCGACATGCAGCTTGAGACCGGCGAGGAGCGTGTGGCGCTGCTTGGTGCCTCCGGTTGCGGCAAGAGCTGCACGCTGCGCTGCATTGCCGGTGTGGAGACGCCCGACGAGGGCAAGATTGTCGTCAACGGCGTGACCTTTTTTGACTCGGAGGCGGGCATCAACCTGTCACCCCAGGAGCGAAAATGCGCCCTGTTGTTCCAAAACTATCAGCTGTTTCCCACGGTGGCCGATAACGTATGCGCCGGTGTAAAGGATGCGGGCGACGCCGCGGCGCGCAAGCAGCTTGCCGAGCGCTACCTGGGTATCTTTGGACTGGCCGACTTTGCCGACCGCTATCCCGCGCGACTCTCGGGCGGTCAGCAGCAACGCGTGGCGCTTGCCCGCATGGTGGCGGCGCATCCGGGCATCTTTATGTTCGATGAGCCCATGAGCGCGCTCGATGCGTATCTCAAGAGCGCCCTCGAGCAGAACATGCTCGACCTGTTCGATGTATGCAACCGCACCGTGCTCTACGTGAGCCACCACATCGACGAAGCGTGCCGCCTGTGCCAGCGCATCTGCGTGATGCACGACGGGCATGTGGAGGAGATCGGCTCCGTCGAGGACGTGGTCCGTCGTCCGCAAACGCTGCCGGCGCTGCGCCTGACGGGGTGCAAGAACACAAGCCGGGCGCGCAAGATTGGCGACGAAGAAGTTGAGGCCCTCGACTGGGGCATGACCTTTAACGTGGGTCGCGAAGTTCCCGATAATGTGGCGTACCTGGGCGTTCGCGCAAGCTACTTCCATGTTGACAATCGCGTTGAGCGGGGTCGTAACAGCTACGATTTGCACGTGGCCCGTGTGAGCGATTCGCGCTTTGAGCGGCTGGTGCTGCTGGACGTGCCGCGCGTCGATGCGCCCACGCGTCTGCAGTGGAGGGTCAACAAGGTGGGCGTGCCTGTCGACGAGCTGCCGCAAGCAGGCGAGACGCTGCGCATGCACTTCGATGCGAGTAGGATCCATTTGGTTTGTCGATAGCGCCGGGTAATGCCGTCGGGGATATAAGCCTTGGCGGCTTTGTTTTGCCGCTCGTCGAATGAGGGATGACAAACTCTTATCAATCAAGATAATTATTTATTAAACGACGGCACACGACGCTGTCGTACGAATGTCGGCGGTGTTCGTCTGGACGACAACCGTTGATATAGTTACCTTCGACGAGAAAAGGAGGGTGCGCACATGCCGCAGACGACATACATTCGCCGCGTTGCCGCGCGCGCCCTGTATATGGCTCGGAGTCGCATATGAGCAGGTATGTTCACGGCTCCGGGAGAGACGACGCACAACTAAATAATCAGCTGCAAAGCAGGTTCCCCAAAATTCCGGGTTTAGGCGCGGATGGGTTTTCGCCACCCACCGTGCAGCAATACCGTAGCTATTCATTTTTGGTTCGAGAGGGGAACCGTCATGGCTGAAGAATTTGATTTCCATCCGATGTGGGAGAGCCTCGGCATGAATCTTGCCGACCACGACATGCTGCTGGGCGCTGTGGGCCAGATGTACGGCGATATGTTCCTGACGCAGAACAATCGCCCCAAGTCCACGTCCTACCTGGATTTTGTCGCCACCAACATCCACAGCGGCCGTATTAAGGAGATGCTCGACAAGAAGGAGGCCGGCGAGGCCACCAAGATCGTCGGTTCGTTCTGTGTGTACGTGCCCGAGGAGATCGTGCTTGCCTGCGATGGCATTCCCGTTGGTCTGTGCTCGGGTGCCGACTGGGCGACCGACAAGGTCGAGGAGCATCTGCCGCGCAACACCTGCCCGCTCATCAAGAGCTTTGTCGGCTTTAAGCTGGGCGAGGTCTGCCCCTACATTGAGTCGAGTGACCTGGTGGTGGGTGAGAACACCTGCGACGGCAAGAAGAAGGCCTACGAGTTCTTTGCCACGCAAAAGAACATGTACGTCATGGATATTCCCAACGTACACGACGAGTCGACGCTTGTGACCTGGAAGGCCGAGGTTAAAAAGCTTGCCGCCAAGATCGAGGAAGAGTGCGGCGTCAAGATTACGCCCGAGCGCCTCAAGGCCGCCATCCACGCCGTTAACGAGAAGCGTCGCGCCCTGCAGCGTCTGGCTGCGACCCGCGCTGCCGATCCGGCGC
Organism: uncultured Collinsella sp.; assembly: GCA_900555815.1. Classification (GTDB taxonomy): domain Bacteria; phylum Actinomycetota; class Coriobacteriia; order Coriobacteriales; family Coriobacteriaceae; genus Collinsella. The sequence continues at coordinate 1,010 of USMR01000100.1, read as the reverse complement.
CCATCAGCGGTCTCGACAGCCTGCTGACCGTTCAGGCCGCCTTTATGGACGACACGCCGCGTTTGACCGGAGCCATCAACGACATGGCCGTCGAGTGCGAGCAGCGTGCCGAGGCCGGCGAGGGTGTGGCGCCCAAGGGGACCAAGCGCATCCTGTACACCGGTACGCCCATGGCCGTCCCCAACTGGAAACTGTTCAACCTTATCGAGAAGGCCGGCGGCGTCGTGGTAGGCGAGGAGTCCTGCACGGGTTCACGCTACTACAAGGACCTGGTCGACGAATCCGGCGAGACGGTCGACGAGATGCTCGACGCCATCGCCGAGCGCTACTTCAAGATCAACTGCGCCGTCTTTACGCCCAACGATCAGCGTATGAAGGACATTGTCCAGATGGCCAAGGACCTTCATGCCGACGGCATCGTCGACGTGGCTCTGCAGTTCTGCACGCTCTACGAGATGGAGTCGTTTGCCGTGGAGAAGGCCGCCGAGGAGGCAGGCATTCCGTTTATGCACATCACGACCGACTACGCCGGCGAGGACGCCGGTCAACTGCAAACCAGGATTGAGGCTTTCTTGGAAACCATTTAGGACTATCCGTCCCGGCGGCTTCTCCAGGCACCCGATCTTGCCGTTCAAACCGTCGCTTGCGTGCCAAAGTACGCGGCGCGTCTCTTTCACGGCAACCTCGGGCACCTGGGAAAGCCGTTTCCTTGGTTGGTTAAAAGGTTTAGGAGTTATATGTCGGAAAATATTGAGCAGCCGTTGCCCAGCACGTTTGAGGAGTTCAACGAGCAGCGCAAGGCGGCGTTTATTCGCGTTAAGGATTACAAGCAGGCGGGTAATCGCCTGGTCGGCTTTTTGTGCAGCTATACGCCGCTCGAGATTATCGATGCCGCGGGGGCTGCGAGTGTCGCTCTGTGCGGTACGTCCGATGAGGTGATTCCCGAGGCCGAGAAGGTGCTGCCGGCAAACCTCTGCCCGCTCATCAAGTCGACCTACGGCTTTGCCTAC
>USMR01000099.1 GCA_900555815.1 uncultured Collinsella sp. | reverse complement strand
GAGAAACAGGAAAGATGAGGTGAATGAAATGCTCGATTTAACAAAATTCACGACCGAACAGCGTAATCAAAGGTCAATGGACCTCGATACGATGACATCGCTGCAAATCGTCACGACGATGAACGATGAGGATCTTCGTGCCGTCCAGTCGGTCACGAAAGTGTTGCCCCAGGTTGCCACAGCAATCGACTGGGCTGCTGAGACACTCGAGCGCGGCGGGCGCGTCTTTTACATGGGCGCAGGCACCAGCGGTCGTCTGGGCGTACTCGACGCTTCGGAGTGTCCGCCCACGTTTGGCGTGTCACCCGATCTGATTGTCGGGCTCATTGCCGGAGGCGAGACGGCGTTTATCAAGGCTGTCGAAGGTGCCGAAGACAGCGAGGAGCTTGGCGCGAACGACCTGCGAGAGCGTGGACTCTCGGACAAGGATCTTGTCGTTGGCCTGGCGGCAAGCGGTCGTACTCCTTATGTGGTGGGCGGCCTTGTGTACGCCAATGCAACTGGGTGCAAGACCATTGCAATTGCCTGCAACCAAGGGTCGAAGATCGGGGAGAGCGCAGATCTTGCCATTGAGCCCGTGCCCGGTCCCGAGGTGCTGACCGGCTCAACGAGGCTCAAGGCGGGAACGGTTCAAAAGCTCATTCTCAACATGATTTCGACCGGTGCCATGGTCAAGATCGGCAAGGTATACCAAAACCTGATGGTCGATGTGCAGCAGACGAACGAGAAGTTGGTGGTGCGCGGCCAGAACATCGTGATGGAGGCGACCGGCTGCACGCGCGAGCGCGCCGTTCAGGCGCTTGCAGATGCCGGCGGCCACGTAAAAACCGCTATTGTCTCGGTACTGCTGGACTGCGATGCCGAGCAGGCTACGGTAGCTCTTGAGCGGGCGCGAGGCCATGTCCGTGCTGCGGTGAGTGGCCATGAGAAGAGCAATGCCGATGCCCAATAGGTGCGCGGCGTGAGCTGATATGACATTCAGACGAGATACCCAATACAAGGAGGAGTTATGACGAACAAAGAGCTGGCTCAAAAGCTGCTGGACCTTTTGGGCGGTAAAGACAACGTGCTCGCAAACGCGGCGTGCATGACGCGCCTGCGCGTGACCGTCAAAGACACGGGCAACGTCGACACGGAGGGCATTAAGGCACTCGACGGCGTGATGGGCCTGGTCGAGGACGACACGATGCAGATCGTGCTGGGTCCGGGCAAGGTGAATAAGGTGCTCGAGGAGTTCTCCAAGCTCACCGGCCTTGCGAAAGGCGTTGCTGACGAGAGCGTGGTTGACGCTGCGGCCACAAACAAGGCCGCGCAGAAGGCCAAGTACGAGTCCAAGCCGGTTCAGGCCTTCCTCAAGAAGATTTCCAATGTCTTCGTCGCCCTACTTCCCGGCATCATTGCGGCTGGCCTCATCAACGGTATCTGCAACGTCATTAACGTCTCGACGGCAGGCGCGCTTGCAGGCGAGTGGTGGTACCAGGGCATTCGTTCCATGGGCTGGGCCCTGTTTGCCTATCTGCCCATCTTGGTGGGCTATAACGCGGCACGTGAGTTTGGTGGCTCCGCTGCGCTGGGCGGCATCGCCGGCATGATGTGTATCGCCAACAGTGCCATGCCCCTGCTTGCGCCTGGCGCGCCTGATCCTGCCACTGCCATTCTGCTGCCGCTCACCAATGCGCAGTACAACCCCGCAGCGGGCGGCATGATCGCGGCTCTCATCGCTGGCGCATTTTTTGCCTGGATGGAGCGTCAGATTCGCAAGGTTATGCCCAACGCACTCGACACGTTCTTGTCTCCGCTGCTGGTGCTCATCATCGGCGCCTTTGCTCTGATGCTCGTCATCCAGCCGGTTGGCGCATGGCTGACGACTGCCATCTTTAGCGTTTTGACCTTTATCTTCGAGAAGCTGGGCGTCCTGGGCGGCTATATCCTGTCGGCAGGCTTCTTGCCGCTGGTTTCCGTCGGCCTGCATCAGGCGCTCACGCCGATCCACGCTATGCTCAACGATCCCGACGGCGCTACCAAGGGTATCAATTACCTGCTTCCCATCCTTATGATGGCTGGCGGCGGCCAGGTCGGTGCCGGTTTGGCGCTGTACTTTAAGACCAAGAACGCCAAGCTCAAGAAGTACGTCGCAGAGTCCATTCCCGTTGGAATCCTGGGTGTGGGAGAGCCTCTGATGTATGCTGTTACGCTGCCGCTCGTTCGTCCGTTTGTGACGGCCTGCCTGGGTGCCGGATTTGGCGGCGCGCTCGCGGCGCTGCTTCACATCGGCACGGTTTCTCAGGGCGTTTCCGGTCTGTTTGGCCTGCTGATCGTTGTTCCTGGCCAGCAGCTCGGCTACGTTGCCGCTATGCTGCTTGCCTATGCCGCCGGCTTTGTCCTGACGTGGTTCTTTGGCGTCGACGAGCAGAAGATCAACGAGTTCTTTGGCGAGTAGTTTGATATCGCGAGCCGTGTTGCTCGGGGCTCGCGGTGCGCGGCAGATTTCTTGATGCTATGGTTGTGCCGGCGGGGCTAACTGCTCCGCCGGCCTTTTTTTAAAGGAGCGTTGAAGCGTGAAAACGGGTATTTCGATTTATCTTTCCAGCCCTCTGCAGGATATTGAGCGGACGATTGAGCGTGGCGCCGCGGCGGGTGCGCGGTCTGATGAAATCGCATCGTGGCGTGAGGCCGGTGCCGATGTGACTCGTTTTGCCGCCTGCCACAATTTTTACCCCAAGCCTTATACCGGTTTAGCTCTGGAGGACATTGCTCGGGTGAATCTTCGTCTTGCGGCGCTTGGATTCGAAATCATGGCTTTTGTGCCGGGTGATGCTAACGTTCGCGGGCCGGTATTCGAGGGACTGCCGACGGTCGAGGCGCAGCGCGGTCGCGCGTCAAAGGTTGCCCTCAATATGCTTGAGCTTGCACATGGCGCCGATTGCGACATTGTGTTGGTCGGCGACCCCGATCTTTCCGATGCGGGCTGGGCGCAGTTTGCTCAAGTTTCCGCCGGATACGTGGACCTGCAATGCGAGCTTCAGCTCAGTTATGCCTATGTGCGCGGGCAGATTCATCACGACCGGCCCGACTCGAGTGTCCTCATCTTTAGGTCTCAGGAGTCACGTACGAAGCTTAAGCCGGATTCCGTGCCGACGGATGCCGGAGCCGGCCTGCCGCGAAAGGCGGGGTCGATCGCTGTGAGCAATAGCGGATATGGGCGCTACGAAGGCGAGCTTGAGATTGCGCGGGTCGATCTTCCCGGTGACGAGCGCATGAACGTTGCGGGCCATATCACGCCCGAGGCAATGGAACTGCTGAATTTAATCAAGCGCGGATTATGTGTACGGTTAGTTTAACGTGTGACCCGCGGCCTACAATAGGCACATCATACGAATGCGCCTAGTGTGGCGTGTGCCTGCGTTGGCCGATCTATATTCGGAGGATTCCCATGACTGTACTGTTTGTTGAATATCCCAGGTGCTCGACCTGTAAGAAGGCCAAGGCATGGCTGGACGAACATGGGGTAGAGTATATCGATCGCGATATCGTTTTGGACAATCCCACGGCTGATGAGCTTGCGACCTGGATTGCTCGTTCGGGGCTGCCGGTGCGGCGCTTCTTTAATTCGTCGGGCATGAAATATCGAGAGCTGGGCCTGAAGGCGCGTCTGGATGCGGGCATGACGGATCGGGAGTGCTACGAGCTGCTGGCGACCGACGGCATGCTGGTCAAGCGTCCGCTGCTGGTGGGCGACGACTTTGCGATTCCCGGCTTTAGGGAAGCGGCTTGGGCCGAGGCGTTGCTGTAGCGGCTGCGGAAAGTGCGACCCGGAATTCGCTTCCAGAATGGGATGCGCTTTCCCAAAGTGGCCGGTTGCGGAAAGCACGTCCCATTCTGAGCTTCGATTGTGGGACACGGTTTCCGGTTGAGGGCTCGACGGGAAAGTGGGGACCAGTTTGAGCTTGAAATCTGGGACGCACTTTCCGCCGGCGGGCCTGCCCCAGTCAGTCCTCGAGCTGTGCCCATTCGTGCGGATCGTAGACCTTTACGTGTTTGTTGGGCTTGCCGCTCCAGTACTCCTCGTCCATAAAGGGCAGATATGCCTGAACGCCGGGGCAGATAAAGGGAATCCGCTGCTGTTGCAATCGCTCGCGCTGGCGCTGCTCCAGGTGCGCCTCGGATATGACGGTCGGCATACCGGACAACTCGACGAGGCTTGCCTGGATTCGCTTAAGGTCGGGGAGTCCCGCGTGCCATGACATCCGCATGATCAAAAAGGATGCACGGCGGTATTTTGCCTGCACCACAGTAATGGCGGGGCGTAACGTGGGGTGAATTTTGTCCCGTTCGGGCCAAAGGTCGGCAGTGATCTCGAGGCCCAGGGTCTCCCATAGGTAATCAAGCTCTTCGTCCATGGTACCTCGATATCTACGCGATCATTGATACTTCGATTGTGTTGCCTGGTGCTATCGTTTTCGCGGTAGAATCTGCCAACGGTTGACGGCTACCGCTCGCGGTGTTTTGCCCTTCGTGTACAGCGGTCGGCTTCACAGGTCCTTCACGGGTTGGACTAAATTAGGCCAATTTGACTGAATTTCAAAAAAGTCAAAATTGGGGCTTGCGTCACGGCGAGACTTCCCGTATATTTCTTTCTTGCGCAAAGGCACAGCCGAGCGCAGCGATGCAGTCATTGGGATGTCGTCTAATGGCAGGACAGCGGATTCTGGTTCCGTCAATGGGGGTTCGACTCCCTCCATCCCAGCCATTGCATTTGCTACATATGGCCCGTTCGTCTAGCGGTTTAGGACGCCGCCCTCTCAAGGCGGAGATCACCAGTTCGAATCTGGTACGGGCTACCAAAATTGAATGCCCGGGCCTCGTAAGAGACCCGGGTTTTGTGTATTGACCGATGCTTAAGGCGCGCGTTGAGTCTGCCGCCCGGATCGAGGAGTAGCCAT
>USMR01000098.1 GCA_900555815.1 uncultured Collinsella sp. | reverse complement strand
CGGTGTCCCCTCCCTTTCAAGAAAGAGAAGAGGCGGGGCATGCCCCGCCTCTTACACCACATCTCTGCGCGCTACCGGATCTTCGGGTTCGACAGGGTGCTATTTCGCTAAATAGGCTGCTACTAAAATAGTGACAGTACTCATATTTGGTCTTTTTTGCCCACTGGCCCTGCCATCGGGCCTTTGGGGGGTCCAGGACGGGTATCCTAGTGCCAATGTATGCCCAATAGAGGAGAAGCCATGCTGTTTTCCGGTATCATCGCCGCCCTTACCAGTCTTTTGATCCCTATTATCATTCTGTTGCTGCTGCTTCCCAACGCCTGCTATGTCGTTGAACAACAGCATGCCGTGATCATCGAACGTCTGGGCAAGTTTAACCGCATCGTCAACGCGGGCTTCCACATGAAGGTGCCCGTGATCGACCGCAAGGCCGCCACGGTGAGTCTGCGCACCATGAAAAACGGTTTTGGCATCGACGTTAAGACCCAGGACAACGTGACCATCGGCCTTGAGGTCTCTGCTCAGTACCACGTGAGCTATGACATGGGCGCCGGCCCGGCAGATTCGGGCATCTACAAGAGCTACTATATGCTGCAGGAGCCCGTCGACCAGATGCGTGACTTCATCACCGACGCTCTGCGCTCTTCGATCCCCGTCTACACACTCGATGAGGTCTTTGCCAAGAAGGATGACATCGCCAAGGACGTTAATGCCACCGTGTCCGAGCAGATGGCTGCCTACGGCTTCACCCTCGTGTCGACACTCATCACCAAAATCGCGCTGCCGACCGAGGTCGAGAACTCCATGAACGACATCAATGCCGCCCAGCGAAAGCGCGCTGCCGCGCAGGAGCTCGCCGAGGCCGACCGCATCAAGCGCGTCACCGAGGCGACCGCCGAGGCTGAGGCGATGGAAAAGGCGGGCGAGGGCATCGCCAACCAGCGCAAGGCCATCGCGCTGGGCATCAAGGATTCGCTCGAGATCATCCAGGAGACGGGAGTCGGTAACGACGAGGCCAACCAGCTGTTCATGTTTACGCAGTGGTCCGAGATGATGACGGAGTTCGCTCGTACGGGTAAAACCTCGACGGTCGTGCTGCCGAGCGATTTCTCGCAGTCGGCCTCGATGTTCGAGCAGATGCTGACAGCCAGCAAAGTTCAAAACGATTCGAAGGAGTAGACGCGCGTGAAATACACCGTCGTTTGCGTCGGTAAGCTCAAGGAGCGCTTTTGGAAGGACGCGTGCGCTGAGTACACCAAGCGCCTAGGTGCCTATGCCAAGGTTGATATCCGCGAGGTGGCCGATATCGACCCGGCTAAGGCGGGCGGCGTGGATGCCGCACGCGACAAGGAGGGGGCGGCAATTCTTGCTGCATTGCCGTCTCGGGCGCATGTGATCCTGCTAGCTATCGAGGGCAAGGAGCGTTCGAGTGAGGAGCTCTCGGCGCGGCTCGACGATCTTATGCTGCGAGGCAGCAGCGACATTGCCTTTGTAATCGGCGGTTCGGACGGCGTGAGTGATGAGGTGCGCGCCCGCGCCGACGAGATGCTCAGCTTTGGACGCATTACCTTGCCGCATAACCTGGCGCGTGTGGTGCTGCTAGAGCAGATTTACCGTGCCTGCAAGATCAGTCGTGGCGAGCCGTATCACAAATAGGTCGGCAATACGAAACAATGGCGTGGGACAATACCTTTCGTTTTGAGGAATGTGTCTGAAAGGACTATGAGATATGAAGATTGGATTTGTCGGTTTTGGCAATATGGCGAGCGCTATGGCCGATGGCTGGATCGCTGCCGGTGTAGCTGCGAGCGACATGTGCGCCTGCGCGGGTCGCTACGACGCACTGGTTGAGCGCTGCGAGGCACGCGGCATGGTCGCCTGCCACGATGCCGCCGAGGTTGTCGCCGCATCCGATATCGTGGTCGCTGCGGTCAAACCGTACATGATCGAGAAGATATTCGCCCCGCTCAAGGATGCTCTTGCCAAAAAGGTCGTTCTGTCGGTTGCCTGGACCTGGGACGGTGCCAAGTGGGAGCAGGTCCTGCCGGGCGTCGCGCATATCTCGACGGTGCCCAACACACCGGTTTCGGTGGGCGAGGGCGTCATCGCTTGTGAGAAGGCTTCCACGCTTAGTGATGAGCAGAGCACAGTGGTGCTTGATCTGCTTGGCAAGCTCGGTGCGGTGGTCGAGCTCGATACGAGCCTGCTGTTTGTGGGCGGCACGGTGGGTGGTTGCGCTCCGGCATTTGTCGCTATGGCAATCGAGGCCCTGAGCGATGCGGCGGTCAAGCACGGTATCCCGCGTGCCGATGCCTATCGCATTGTGAGCCAGATGGTGCTGGGTACGGCAAAGCTGCAGCTTGCAACTGGCCAGCATCCTGCGGCGATGAAGGATGCCGTATGCTCGCCCGGTGGTGCCACCATCAAGGGCGTCGTTGCGCTCGAGGACGCCGGCATGCGCAGCGCCCTGGTCAAGGCAATCGACGCAACTCTCCAGTAAAACCTGCCATTTAGGGACAGGTTTATTTTGGCAGGTTTTTCCTGCGGTTTTGTCCTTTTAGTGAAAAGCGCCCCGCAACTGGCTCAATTCCAGTTGCGGGGCGCTTGCGTTTGCCCAGATAAAACAGACCAAAATAAACCTGTCCCTTTTTGGCAGGTTAGTCCCAGAAGCTGTCTTCTTCATCCTCGGACTTGGGTCCGCGGTCGACGTACATCTTATGGGTACGCTTCTCCATTACAAAGGCAAGAATCGCAAATAACAGGATGCCGCCGGCGAAAAGGATGGCAAAACCGGTGCGGGTGCCAAACAAAAAGGAAAAAACTGCGTCCATTGGGTGCCTTCTTGCGTAGTTGAGTTGGGTCGTAAACGCTCATAAGTATATACTTGCCCATACATGTACAAGGTTGCAACCTAAATGGAATGTATATCGCCGGAGGATCTAATGCTTGATATCAAGTTTGTTCGCGAGAACCCCGATGCCATCGATGTCGCCATGGCTAACCGCCAGACGTCTTGGGATCGCGAGAAGTTCTTTGAGCTCGACGACGAGCGTCGTGCCGTCATCACCGAGGTCGAGGAGCTCCAGGCTACGCGTAATGCCGAGTCCAAGAAGATCGGCGCCCTGATGAAGGAGGGCAAGAAGGACGAGGCCGAGGCCGCCAAGGAGGCCGTGCGCGCCGTCAACGAGAAGATTGACGGTCTGGCCGAGCGCCGTACTGCTCTCGAGCAGGAGCAGTACGACTTCATGGCTCACCTGCCCAACATTCCTTGCGAGGCCACGCCGTACGGCAAGGACGAGGACGAGAACATTGAGCGCCGTCGTTGGGGCACCCCGCGCGAGTTCGACTTCGACTTTAAGCCGCACTGGGATCTGGGCACCGATCTGGACATCCTCGACTTCGAGCGCGGCAACAAGCTCTCCGGCAGTCGTTTCACCGTTCTCGGTGGCGCCGGCGCCCGCCTGGAGCGTGCCCTCATCAACTTCTTCCTCGATACGCACACCAGCCGTGGTTTTAAGGAGTGGTGGCCGCCCATCGTCGTCAAGCGTCAGACCATGTTTGGCACGGGTCAGCTGCCCAAGTTCGAGGATGACGCCTACCACGTCTCGGGCGACAACTTCCTGATCCCTACCGCCGAGGTCGTACTGACTAACCTGCATGCCGGTGAGGTTCTGGACGCCGACACTCTGCCTCGCCGCTACACTGCCTTCACCCCCTGCTTCCGCGAGGAGGCCGGTTCCGCCGGTCGCGACACCCGCGGCATCATTCGCCAGCACGAGTTCGACAAGGTCGAGATGGTCAAGTTCGCCAAGCCGGAGGAGTCCGACGAGGAGCTCGAGAGCATGACCGCCGAGGCCGAGTACCTGCTGCAGCAGCTGGGCCTGCCGTATCGCGTGATTAGTCTGTGCACCGGCGACCTGGGCTTCTCTGCCCGTCAGACCTACGACGTCGAGGTCTGGCTGCCGAGCTACAACGCCTACAAGGAGATCAGCTCCTGCTCCAACTGCGGCGACTTCCAGGCCCGTCGCGCCAACATCAAGTATCGCGACCCCGAGAACTTCAAGGGCTCGCGCTACCTGCACACCCTTAACGGTTCCGGCCTGCCGGCTGGTCGTACCATGGCTGCCATTCTAGAGAACTACCAGAACGCCGACGGCACCATCACGATCCCCGAGGTTCTGCGTCCCTACATGGGCGGCCTCGAGAAGATCGAGCCGGTCGCGTAAACTAGCTGCATAGGCGATTTGCGAGGGCGCTCCTTTTAGGGGCGCCCTTTTTGTGTGCGGCTATACCATGCCGTGCGGACAGCTCGATAGAAAACACACGAACAGACGTTCTGTATACATGCATTTACCTGCTATGCTTTTGTTGACTAAGAGCAAGAGAAAGGGGATGTGATGGAGCTGTTCGACGAGCGGGTTGTTTTGTTCCAGAGCGATGAGGGCGGGGAGCACCTGCTGGTAACGTGCGAGCCGTCGGGTATGGGTGGCTTGGTGGTTCGGCAGACGAGTGAGGGACCATTGACGCAATGGTGCTATGAGGAGTCGCCGCATGTGGTCGAGACGTTTGTTGCGCATGAGGGGCTTGTTGTCCTTGAGCACTTCTATGGCGTTGGAACTTCTAATCAGGTGGCCCGAATGCTGAGCATCTCGTTTGCCGACTACGACTGTGCCCAACGGGTGCGGTCGCTTCTGGGGGAGCTTGGCGCCGGGTTCGATGTGATCGAAAAGCCAATCGATCGCACGAAAAGCGCTGATGCTCGTGGCGCAGCGTAACAAATTGTGGCTCGCGCGAAAAAAAGTTTGAGATTTTGCTTGACTCTAACGAACTAAAGTGGTTTTATATGTCTTGCGCTGCGGCGTTACCTCAGCTGGATAGAGGGTCTGACTACGAATCAGAACGTCATAGGTTCGAATCCTATACGCCGCACCATTAGAGATAAAAGCCTCCGGCAACGGGGGCTTTTCTTTT
>USMR01000097.1 GCA_900555815.1 uncultured Collinsella sp. | reverse complement strand
CATGCCTTTGCCGTGGCGTCCGATCCCGATGTGATGTACCGTGCCTTTCCACTGCTGGGCGGATCGGCCCTGCTTGCCCAAGACGTGTCGGATCTCAACGAGCTTAACCGTGAACTGGCACATCGTCGTATGGAGCTGCAGCGTCAAAATGAGCTGCTCGCCGCCGACTACGACCTTAAGACGCACCTGGCAGACCAAGAGGCCGAGACCTTGCTGGTCCAAGACGTGGACCAGGCGCTTGCCCGCGCGCTCGAAGGGATGTACGACCTGCTGAGCTCGCTGCCGCCGTTGACCGATGAATCGTCTTCGCACGAGCGTTACCGCATGCTGCAGCGCGCCAAGATGCTCGTCGCCTATTGCAAGCGCAAGGGGTCGCTCACGTTGGCACAGCACGGGGAGAGCGGTTTTGATCGCGACCGCATTCAGCTCATTGCCAACGAGCTCGCAAGCGACCTGCGCACCATCGATATCGATTGCGCCTCGATTATCGCCATACGGCGCCCGTTGCGCGCCGGTACGGTAAGCGCCCTGTACGACTGCGTGTATGACTTTGCGTTTTTTGCCTACACCACCGACCATCCGGCGCTTATGTATCACTTGGGCGACCATGACCGATGCAGTGTCGAGTTACGCGCCACGCTTTTTTCCAACGATGATGCAGATCTTTCGCAGACGCCCGCTGCGCAAGAGCTCGATAGCGCTCTGCAAGGGCGCAACGTGGCATACCGCCTTGAGGGCGAGCCCGGCCAGCTGCGCATGATCGTCTTGATGCCGAGGGCGGGTGAGTGACGATGCAGATTTCGCTCATTCTTCCCCAAATCGTTGCGCTCGATGTTGTCTTTGCCCTGGCTGCGTGTCTGCAGACGATCCACGTCCCGCTCATCGCATCGCGCCGCTCGTCCTATAACCGTAAGGTGATTTGTGCCTACGAGGCGAGCCTTGTGCTTCACCTAGTTATTTCGGCGCTCATCTTGTTCGCGTCGTCTGGCTCATATCTGGTGGCGCCGCTTGACGTTTGCGCCAGGGCAATGGGCGGAGCGTTGTGGCTCAATGCCGTGATCTTTGCCTACGGCGTGGTGCTTATGGTGCGCTATCGTCGCCCCGTCATGCTGGTCGAGCTGCTGCTTGTTGTCACCGTTACACCGCCGGTGGTTTTTGCCATGGGCTCGGCGTGGACCGTTGTCCTTATCGCAGAGGGAGCGTTCTTCCTGTTCCGTTCCATCGCGGCGCTCTTGATGGATGTCCGCAACCGCCAGGAGGATATCACCATGTTCTCGACGATCGAGACCATCAACGTGATTCCCGTGGGCATCCTGTATCTGGACCCGAGGGGCCGTCCGCTGCTCATGAACCGCTGCATGCGCAAAAACCTGGTGGAGCTTCATATGCCCACCGACCTAGGCGATATGAGCGGTACATGGAACGACCTGCGCAAACTCAGCATGCAAATGCCCGAAAGCAGCAGGAACCGTGTGCGGATTATTCTGGACCGCTTTGGTGAGGCGCGCGTTGTGGTCGAGGTTTCTCCCGCCGAGATTCGCTTGTTCGTGCACGATGACGTTATGGTTTCGGGCCGCCTCTTCGAGCGCATTATCGGTCTGGATGTAACAGAGTATGCGCATGCCCATGATCGCCTAGCGCAAGCCAACCACCTGCTTGAGCTTGCGGGCCAAGAGCTCCAAGCCCAGATCGAAGAAGCCAAAAAAGTTGCTGACAATGCGGCCTATCTGCGTATGCGCGCTCGCGTGCACGACGTGATCGGGCAGCGCCTGTCCATTCTCCATCGTTATCTGGAGGAAGGGCGCCTGGATGACGAGTCACTCGAGCAGATCGACCCGCTGCTGCGCTCAATCGCTGCCGATCTGCGCAGCGGGGGCGACACCGAACCGGCAGAGCAATTGGGCGATATCGTCCATGCCTTTGGCCTAGTGAGCGTGCAGATCGATGTGGAGGGCGAGCTGCCAAACGACGCGCGTGTCGCCGCAGCATTTTTGCAGATTATCCGCGAAGCCTCGACCAATGCCACCAAGCATGCACAGGCCCATCAGGTCTATGTGCGCCTGTGGCAGGAGGGGACAGAAGACGGCGCTGTCGCGCGGATGGTCGTTTCTAACGACGGCGCGCCTGCACCCGTATCGTATCGCGAGGGAACGGGTATCCCAGGTATGAGGCATGTCGCACAGAATCTGGGCGGCAGCCTGGAAGTCCACACCGCCCCGCCCTTCACGCTTACGGTGTCCATCCCACTCGCCTCCAGCGCCACGGTCCAAAGGAGAAGTTCATGATTCGCGTGTTAATCGTCGAAGACCAGGCTATCTTGCGCGAGAGCCTCGCGCGCTCCGTCGGTGACCAGCCCGACATGACGGTTGTTGCCGCGATCGCCGACGCCTCGGATGCCTTGGACGTTGTGCTTAAGGAGCGCCCGGACATGATACTGATGGACGTATGCACCGAGCATGATTCCAACGGCATCGTGGCGGCGGCGCGCATCAAAGAACAACTGCCCGAGTGCCGCGTCATTATCATGACGGGTATGCCCGAAATCACCTTTGTGGACCAGGCGCGCGAGGCGGGCGTCGACAGCTTTGTGTACAAGAACGTCGGTATCGACGAGCTTTTCGCCGTGATGCGCTCCACGTTGGCGGGTTACTGCACGTTTCCCAAGCCGCCCGAGAGCATCTTCTCGGGCACGGCGGCCCTCAACGATGTCGAGCTGTCGATCTTGCGCCTTGCCTGCGAGGGTAAAAGCCGCCGCGAGATCGCGGCCGAGCTGTTTATGAGCGAGGGCACCATCAAACGCCGCATCTCGGAGATTCTCAATAAGACCGACTACGACAACATCATGCGCTTGGCCGTGCGCGCAGTAACGGAGGGCAGCATCGTTCCCAACATGGAGCGCTAGCGCTCGTTACGCATCGGCATAAAGCGGCGGGGCCGCAGGATCAACTCCTGCGGCCCCGTCTGGCATGTGCGCGGATGTGTCCGCCAATCCGCGGCTATCGGTGTCTGCCGTTACGCGATGGTTGCGCTGTAGGAGGCGACGTCCTCGTAGGAATCGGTCAGGTAGGCATCGATGCCGATGGTCGTGTTGACGAGGTCGTCAAGGCTATCGAGTGTGCCGTTCGAGAAGGTGAACTCTTCGGTGGCGTTGGTGCCGGGCATCAGGTGAGCCGAGAACCAGGCTTCCTTCATAGTGCCGTTGACGTTGGTCTTGCCGGAAGGAGCGTAGAAGGTCAGGTCCTTGTCGCTCTTGTTGGTGATGTTGACGACAAAGCCGATGTCGCCCCAGTCGTCCTTGAATTTCTCGGTGATGGTGATGGTGCACAGATCGTCATCGGCGACGGTGACGGCGGGGGAGATTTCGACACTCTGGACATCGTCGTCTTCGACGGCCTCATCGATCTCCTCTTCCTTCTCGGCCGCCTCGCGATCCTTCTTCACCGTGCCGGACAGATCCTTGTCGGACTTGGTGAAGATAACCTTGTACCCCTAAACCTAAAAAAAAAGCTTGTCGTCCTTGAGCTTCAGGTCGTGCGACTCATCTTCGGCGGTGATCGTTACGGTGGTGGCGTCCTTGGCTTCCCATTTCAGGTCGGCGATTTCAAGGAACATATCGAGGACGCCTGTGCCGTCCTCGTCGAGGATCAGGACGCAGTTGAGGCCCCACTCCTTGAGCATATCCATGTACTCATCGGTGAGCTCTTCGCCATCCAAGGTTCCACCCGAGCACTGCCAGCTGCCGACGAAGTTGGCCTTGGGGTCCTTGCCGCCGCCGCTGCAGCCCGTCAGGGCAAAGGCGAGCGCCAGTACGCATGTCAGAAATGCGAGTACGGACTTTTTGAACGTTGTCTTCATGGTGTCCTCCTTTATCGAACGAAACCCATAGAAGCAAATGCGGGGGTGGCGGATCCCCCGCCAATTACCAGATAGAGGGGCTAGGGCCTGGGCGTTCCGCAGTTGCTGCAGAACTTGCCGCCGTTTTCGCTGCCGCAGTTGGGGCAGAACCACTTGGCCGGTGCCGGGGCGGGCGCGGGACTGCCGCACTCGGAGCAGAACTTGCCGGTGTTGGTGGCGCCGCAGCTGCAGGTCCATGCGCCAGCCGCAGGCGCGGCGGCAGGAGCCGGGGCGGGTGCCGTAGCCGGCTGCGGGGCGGCCTGCTGCTGTGCCTGGCCGGCGGCGAACAGCTGGCTGGCGTTCATGCCGCCCATGCCACCTGCCATGCCCATGCCCATAAAGCCTGCCATCGCGCCGTTGGGGTTGGCGGCTGCCGCGCGCATTGCGTCGCTCTGGGCGCTGGCGATGTTGGCTGCCGCCATGGTGGGATCGCGCATGACCGCGGCTTTCTGCAGGTCCTTGATCATCTGCTCGTCTTCTTGCGAGGCGGCGATGGAGTTGACGCCAAAGCTCACGATCTCGACACCACGCAGGTCGCGCCAGTCGGCAGAGAGGACCTCGTTGAGCGCGCGGGCGAGCTCGGTGGTGTGACCGGGGATGGCGCTGTAGCGGATGCCCATCTCCGAGATCTTGGCAAAGGCGGGCTGCAGGGCGGTGAGCAGCTCGGACTTAAGCTGGCTGTCGATCTTGTCGCGCGTGTAACTATCGGTCACGTTGCCGCATACGTTGGTGTAGAACAGCAGCGGGTTGGTGATGCGGTACGAATATTCGCCGTTGCAGCGCACGGAGATGTCGACGTCCAGGCCAATGTTGTTATCGACCACGCGGAAGGGCACGGGCGAGGCGGTGCCGTACTTGTTGCCGATGATCTCCTTGGTGTTGATGAAGTAGACACGCTGGTCCTTGCCCGCGTCGCCGCCAAAGGTAAAGCGGCTGCCGATATTGGCGAAGGTCTCCTTGATGGAATCGCCCAGGTTGCCGCTAAAGACGCTCGGCTCGCTGCCGGTATCGAAGACGAACTCACCGGGCTCCAGCGCGACTTCGATGATCTTGCCGTTTTGCACCACGAGCATGCCCTGGCCGTCGTTGACGGCGATGACCGAGCCGTTGGAGATGACGTTGT
>USMR01000096.1 GCA_900555815.1 uncultured Collinsella sp. | reverse complement strand
CGCACTCGCACTCTGAGCCTCCGCAGCACTATTTGAAGAGCCAGCCTCGCCGGCATCGGTCTCGTCGCTATTCTGGTTTTCGGCATCCTCGCTGGTGTTATCTACAGCAGCGGACTCACTTGAGGAACCCCCCCATCACAGTTTCCTCGGCAGAAACTGTCTGATCATCGTTGGCGATGGCCTGCGAGATCGGGGGCATGACGAGCGACAGTACCAGGCTCAACACGGATGCTCCGCACAAAACGCCTGCCAGTACGCGGCGCGTCGCTTTTTTACTCTGCTTAGTTTTTTCTGAATTCGCTTTCATCGATGTCTCCTCCCCAAGAGACCGCGATCTTGCTCTTTCACTATCAAACGTATCTGCGCAATCTGTAATTGCGCACGCTTATAGTACATATTGTAACGATTGTTTGAACATCTAAGCAAAAATACCGATAGTTTTGTAGCGAATTCTCAATTCTCTTGACATTTACTCGGATTTACCTTTGTTTATTCGCTATGAAATATCTATTTCTACTGGTAATTAAGCTAGTTATCATTTTTTAATAGCATTTTGTTTATTTGCACAACATTTTGCTCAAGAGTAAACATCCTGTGAACGGTCGAAAATCGACCGTGAGCGGTAGATCATTAACCGGGAGGAATAGACTACCAGATTGATGGGAATATCTTTAATCCATCGGTAGTTAGAAACGTAATGTTCATACAACCATATCTGAATTTGCGCGCAGACTCTAGGTATCAATTCGCCCAAATCGCCTGAGGCCACCGCAAAGGCACCTGTCCCCTTTGTGGTGGCCTCAGGCGCTACAGCAGATGTTCCTCGATAAAGATCGCGATGCCGTCTTTGTCGTTGCTCGCGGTTACAAAATCGGCGGCGGCACGGGTGGCGTCGCTGCCGTTTGCCATGGCCACGCCCACGCCGGCGTCGGCCACCATGCAGGTGTCGTTGTCCGCATCGCCAAACACGCAGATGTCCTGGAGCTCCATGTCGTTGAGCTCCGCCACGCGCACAAGGCCGCGCGTCTTGGACACGCGTGGATCCATGAACTCGTAGAGCCGCTGCGTGGTTTGCAGAGCCGCCGCCTTAACGGTGTTATCGGCGAGCGACGACGCCCGCTCAATCACCCGCGGCATTACCTCGGGCGCCATGGTAAACATCACCTTGGGCTGCGGCTCGCGCAAAAACTCGGCAAAATCGACCACCTGGTAGGGCACGCCGTCGACGCGCGACAGGTGCTCGACGCACGCGTTGCTCTCGGGCACGTAGAACACGCCGTCTCGGGGGCAGACGGGCGTTGCCGGAAGGTCCGCCATGTGCTCGCAGATGCGCGCGATGGTCTCGCCCGGCAGCGGATAGCTCAGCTCGTTGATGTCGTGCGCGCGGTCGATGACCTCGGCGCCACCGCAGCCCACCATCACGTCCACCAGGCCTTCGATGCCCCAGAGCTCGTACATGGCCTCGGTCGCGTGGGCGTCGCGCCCGGTGCACAGACCAAAGAGCACGCCGCGCTCGCGCAGGGCGCAGATCGCCGCCACGGTGCGCGGGGACACCGTGTGCTGGCTCGTGAGCAGCGTGCCGTCGATATCGCAGAACACGGCTTTGATGTGGCTAAAGGTGGTGTCCATGGGGGCCTTTCTGGGTTGTGCGGCGGTGCTGAATGTGGTCGGAAATGGTGTACATGGTATACCAAGGCGCAGGCCGTTGGGGCCCGATCGCCACAAAGGTGCCTGCCCCCTTTGTGGTGGCCGGACCCGAAGGGCGGCCTGCCCGGAGCGCAAAGCATCACAACATTCGACGCTTTTCGGCAAAATCGCGATTTTCATCGAATGTTGTGATGGTTTTTACTG
This sequence comes from uncultured Collinsella sp., assembly GCA_900555815.1. Taxonomy (GTDB): domain Bacteria; phylum Actinomycetota; class Coriobacteriia; order Coriobacteriales; family Coriobacteriaceae; genus Collinsella. The sequence continues at coordinate 3,200 of USMR01000096.1, read as the reverse complement.
CCTTGCGGCACGATCCAAATGCCGGCGTCCAAACAGCAGTAGCGCCGCGGGAACCGCCGTCACGACCATGCCCGCACCAACGAGGGTCTGCTGCACGCCAAACGTCGCCGCCAGCCACGGGGCAATCGCCAGCGGGGCCACGCCGGCGAACATGTTGCCAAAACCCATGACCGAGTTGACGCGGCCGAGCTGCTCGAGAGGAGCCGTCGTTTGCACGATCGTGTTGTGGAGCGGGTTGACGACGCCCCAGGCCACGCCCAGGGCAATCTGGCCGACGAGGGCCACGCCTACGTACGGCGTCCCCACATAGAGCAGGCTTCCCAGGCCCACGGACATAAGCGCCAAGAGCAGCGTTTTAAGGTTGATCAGGTGCGACGGCAAACGGAGCGCGAGGACGGCGCCCAGCACCGCGCCCACACCGCTGGCCGACGAGAGCCAGCCCATCCACTCAACACCGACGTGCAGGACATCGCGGTAGAAGAACGACTCCAGCGGGTCAAAGGCGCCATAGCCAAAGTTCGAAAGAAAGATAATGCAGAACAGTAGGGCGAGAACGCTGTTGGTAAAGACTGTCTTGATGCTGGTCGCGATTTGCTGGAGTCGGAGCTTTGACTGGCAGTACTTGCCGTTGTGCTACCGTCCGCAGGAGTACTTTCGCGCGCGGCGACGCGACCTCCTTGCGGCCTAAAGCCCCAACCGGCGACGAGCGCCAGCACGGTAAAGAGCATCATGAGCACGAACACCGCGCGCGACGATGCAGCCGCCGCGACAAAGCCACCCAACGTGGGTCCGACGATAATACTCACGTTTGAGAACATGGCGATGGCGGAGTTGATGTCTTTGAGCTCGACGGGATCGTCGGTGAGATACGCCGGATAGGATGTGGCGATGGGTTGGGCGAACCCCATCACGAAGCCCAGGAGCACCGCGCCGAGCAGGACGATGCCGGTCGCGCTGCCAAAAACGAGAATCGCCGCGCCGGTTGCCAGCGTGCCCACGATGCTCAGCATGAAATGGCGACGTGGGCCCCAGGCGTCGAGCGCCGCGCCGCCCGCAAAGGATCCCAAGATCACAAATACGTTCATAAAAAGGACGGCCAGCGATGTCGCCACGACCGAGGCATCGTCCGCATAGGTGAGCGTTCCGATAACGCCGATAAAATAACTGGTCTGAAAACCGGTGTAGATAAGAAAGCGCATTGCCACCAGGCGCTTGGCCTGCACGGGCAGCGATGATTGAGGTTTTGAGAGAAGAGGGATGAGCATGGAGACTCCTTGTTTCATACGAATACGGGCGGCGGGCATTCGCCACCGTCTGTCAAATCAATCTATCCGCATGAAACTTTAAGGACGCATCAAGCCTCTTCTCTCCGTTTTTTGCCCGTCATGAACTATTTGGTAGATTGTAAGGCATGTCTCACACATCTACCAAAGCAAAAACCACCACAAAGGAGCCTGGCCCCTTTGTGGTGGTAATGACGTTTTCCCTGATAAAACCTGCCAAAATAAACCTGTCCCTTTTTGGCAGGTTTTAGGCCAGATGATCTTGAATCAGGTCGCAGATGGCTCGGGCGTCGTTGATGTTGATGGCTCGGGTCGCAAAGCCGGCGTCGAAGGCCTGACGCGCCAGGGCTTCGTTGCAGGCAAGGGCCAGCGTGTGGCCATCGACCAGGTCGAGCGAGCTCTTGCCGCGCAGACGGTCGACACCGGAGCGCGCGACGACGATGTTGTCGAAGCCCTCGGTCTTGTAGCCCTCGATGATCACCACGTCGACATCGTTGTAGCGCGACAGCAGCTCGCGCGCGGGCATCTCGTCCTCCTCGCGCGTGTCGGCGTACTCCGCCCAGCGCGTGGCGCAGATGAGGCCCACGTGTTTGGATCCGGCCTGGTGATGACGCCAGGTGTCCTTAGCGGGCACGTCGATATCAAAGCCGTGGTGCCCGTGATGCTTGAGCGAGCCCACGCGCAGGCCGCGACGGGTGAGCTCGGCAATAACCTTCTCGACGAGCGTGGTCTTGCCCGAGTTCTGGTAGCCGATAAACGCGATCGCGGGGACGGCCGGTGCCGGAGCTGCGGGCGCGACGGCGATGGGTGCGCTTACGGGCGCGGCATCCGCGGCCCCCACAGCCTCAACAGCAGCAGCCTGACGTTCGGCACGATCCCACACGCCCGAGCGGCCGCCCTCCTTGTGCAACAGGCGCACGTCGACAATCTCCATGCCGCGATCGACTGCCTTGCACATGTCGTAGATGGTCAGGCACGCGGCACTCGCGCCGGTCAACGCCTCCATCTCGATACCCGTCTTGCCCGTCACGCCGGCCGTGACCAGTACGTGAAAGCCAACCTGCCCGTCCGCGCGCGCCGGCGCCCAGCCCTCGGGCACGTCCTCGGCCGGCGTCCCCGCCGGAGCGATGGGCGCAATGTCGCACTTGCTCTTGGTAATGAGCAACGGATGGCACATGGGAATGATGTCGCTCGTGTGCTTGATGGCCATGATGCCCGCCACGCGCGCGCAGGCAAGCACATCGCCCTTTTTGGCGCGGTCCTGCAGCACCATGGCTTGCGTCTCGGGATGCATGAGGATGGTGCCCTCGGCGATAGCGATGCGATGGGTCTCGGCCTTGTCGGACACGTCGACCATGCGTACCTCGCCCTTGGCGTCCACATGCGTCAGCTCGTCGCGACGGGCGTCGCGGGCGGGCTCGGTGGCAGCGCTGGCAGTCGGCTGTGCGGACGCGTCGGCGTTGCCAGCATTCGTCGCGGTTGAGGCTTTGTGGGCAGATATCGCGGCCCTGCGAGCGGCCTTGGTGGCATCGGCGTACCTGCTCTTGGCCATATGATCATCCTCCGATTTGGGACATAAATCGTTGCGTGCCCTCAATTATCGCGTGTTCCTGCGGTTTGTGGGCCACGGCATCGCGCCAAATCGAAAGTACCTGCATATCATCACCACGGCGCAGCGCCTCACGCACCGAATACTCGGCATCGCTAAACAGGCACGGACGCACGTTGCCGTCTGCCGTCAGACGCAGACGGTTGCAGTTCGCACAAAAATGATTGGACATGGCGCTAATGAAGCCGACCGTTCCCGCCGCGCCCGGAAAATGCCAATAGCGCGCAGGGCCCGCGCCGGCAGGAGCGTCGTTGATGTCGAGCGGCTCGAGCTCGCCCAGCCCCGTCGCGGTGACCCCGGCATTGATG
>USMR01000095.1 GCA_900555815.1 uncultured Collinsella sp. | reverse complement strand
GCATTACCAGACTGCGCTTAAGCAGGCGAAGACCATCGTCGGCGGCGCGGAGATCATCGGCGATGACAAAAAAGACGAGATTTGGGTCTATGACAATCGTCTAAAGGGATCCGCAACAATCCAGGCTAAGAAAGTGCTTGAAGGCGGCACCTTCAAGGCGGGACAGTTCTCGTTCGAGCTCAAGGACGCCGACGGCAAGGTACTCCAGACGGTGACCAATAATGACAAGGGAAATGTCTCCTTTGACGTCAAGTACAACAAGGCGGGAACCTATACCTACACCATCTCCGAGGTCGAGCCCGAGGGCGCCGTTGACCATGTTAAAGATCACATCACCTATGACAGGACCGTGTACAACGTCACGGTTAAGGTAACTAATGGCACGGACCAGCTCGACGCCCTAGTTACCTATAACGATGGCTCTCAGAATCCGCCGACCTTTACCAACAAGTACTCGACTACGCTACCTGAGGCGGGCGGGGCTGGCTTGACTATGACATATCTTGCCGGCGCTTCGCTGTTGTGTTTTGCCGCGACGTGGATGCATGCTCGTCGCCACCGTGGTCTTGATCGAGATGGTCGCCGTGAGTAAACTGCACCGCCGCTTGTTGACCGTCATGATGGTGGCCATGACGACTATCCTCGCTTTTGCAGTGTCGCCCGAGACGGCCCGTGCTGCCGATGCCGGAGCCATCACGATTGGCGGCGACGTCGCGACGCAATACGATGCATACCAGCTCTTTTCGGCAACTGTTACCGATAAAGCCGGCTCCGATCAAAAGGTCGCGACGGACTTGGCGTGGGCGAGCGATGCAGCTCGTCAGGCTGTCCTTCCCGTTCTTTATGATGCGGGGTTTGATAGCTCGGCATCGACGGCGCAAGAGGCTGCCGAGTGGCTGAATGCCGACGGACATATGTCGACCGCTCTGGCGGCAAGGCTCGCCTGTGCGATTTGCAATGCAGGTGCCGCTTCTGTTCCCCTCAACGCGGGTATGGCGGCCGAGCTGCCCTGTGGCTACTGGCTCATCGTCGCCGACGACGACGCCATCGACCAGGACGAGGCCGGCACCGTGCCGATCATGGCCCTGGTGGGCGGCGGCGCCGTCACCGTCAAGCCCAAGGCCGCGACCCCCAAGGTCGCCAAGCATGTGCTGGAGGACGGCACCGCCGTCTGGCAGAAGGCCGCCGACGCCACGGTCGCCGACGACCTGTACTGGCGCCTCTCGGCCACGGTTCCGGCAGGGCTAACGGCCTACGACACCTATACGGTGCGGTTCGTCGACACCATGGGCGCGGGGCTCGACCCCTCCAAGGTGGCCGCGAGCATGCGCGTGTACGCGGCGGCGGGCGCGGACGGCGGTTTCGACGCCGTCTCGACCGGTAAGGACGGGCGCGCCGGCTCCGAGCCCGCGAAGGGCTGGACCGACATCACGGCCCAGTGCGCAACCAAGGTAGCGGCCGACGGTAAGACCTTCACCGTGCGCACCGGCGACCTCATCGCCGCGCTCGGCGGGGCCGACGCCTTTACCGCGGGCGCCCGCGTGGTCGCCGTGTACAACGCGCCGCTCAACAGCGCATGCAACCACGGCATTGCGAAGGGCAACCCCAACGAGGTCTACCTGCGCTACCCGCGCTCTCCCCTCGCCGACCAGTCCGGTGACGCCGGATTCACCCGCACGTCGAGCGATGACGCGTGCGCCTACACCTGGGGACTCAGTCTGATCAAGCGCTCAAGCTCGGACGATAAACCGCTCGCGGGCGCCAAACTGCGCATCATCGACGACCGCGGTCGCATCCTAACGACTGACGGCTCGTGGTCGACGGATGCCGACGCGTGCATCACCACGGACGCGGATGGCCATGTGGAATTGAGCGGTGTGGACGCGGGTGTCTATACCGTCGAGGAAATCGCGGCACCCAAGGGCTACACCGCCTTTGAGGGCAAGCGTACGGTGACGGTTACGGCTGAGGGTCTGGACGTTAAACAAGTGGCGACCGCGAAGCCCAAGGTGACCGTATCGGCCGAAAACCCTCTGCGGGTTGATACCGCCGATGCCAGGACGGGTTCGATTGAGCTGTCGGTGCTCAACACCCCAAGCAAAGAAGCAGGTCGAGGCTTTATGCCCTCGACGGGAGATAGAACGTTGGTACTGGTGGCGGTTTTGGCTGCCATCGGAGTGGCGGCTATTGTTGTCGCGCTCGTCATCAAGCGGGGAGGAGGTCGCCGTGAAAAATAATTGCCCTTCTTGCTCAATGGCGTACTGCCTCCGTAGCGAGTGACGCACAGGCCTACCGACCTGATGATCATTGGTTTTGAAAAAGTTACTAGAGAACCCTCCAAGAAAAGCGGGGCACCCGGTCGACATGACCGAGTGCCCCGCTTCGTTTGTTGGTGCAAAGTAACCTGGCACCTTTGTGGTGGTTGGTGGCTAAGCGGTGGGGAGTCCTGGCATGTTAGCCGGCTGCTGCGACTTGAGGTGGGCGTTGCGCCAGATGATCTGGATAACGTAGCCGAGCATAAAGACAAAGGCTACGCCGCTGATGAAGTCACCTACGAGGGGAAGCCCCGTGAGGGCGCCTGCGATTACGCCGCCCACGGCTGCCATGGCGTAGCGGTTTTGGTTGTGTCCGACCATGCGGGAGATCGCGCACCCCGCAAAGGCACTCGACACCAACGCGATGCCGATAACGCCGCACAAGAGGGCTCCGGCAAGCGACAGACCAGCGATAGAGATAATTAGCAGTAGGACGGCGGGGACGATAGCAATCGTGCCCAGAAGACCGCTCACCCACAGGGGCATGGGGCGCTGGTGGAGCATGCCGGCGGCGCTGGCGGTCGCGCGCGGAAAGACGAGCTCGAGCAGCAGAGCGACAAAGCAGGTCGAGAGTGCCGCGGCGACGATACCGCCGATGACATCGTTAACGGTGGAAGTATCCTCGTTCTCGGTGCGGTCGATCTTGAGCGCGCCTACCTCGGCTCCTGCGGCACGCTCGGGGTCCTCGGAGACGTGCGCGTTCACGGTGCCGGTGATGTGGGCGTTCTTGCCCAGGATGAGCTTGTCGGCCCAAACCTCGACATCGCCCTCGACGGTGCCATCGATGGTCACCGTGTCGCCTGCAAGCGCTTCCGACTTGGTAGAGCCGCGCAGGGCAACCGTCTCGCCTATCGCGTAAAAACAGTTGGCGGTGCTGTCGGAATTGAGCACAACGTGCTGACCGACGACCGTGACGCTGCCATCAACCGTGGTCTTGGCGATATCGATAGTGCGTGCCGCCAAGCGGACGGCGCCGCCCACCGTGCAGTCGCGGATGGAGAGGCTCTCGCCTGCTGCAATTATGTCGCGGCCGATGGACGCATCGTCCAAGTTGAGGGCCTGACCTGCCCAGTACAGGTCACCTTCGACGCCGGACGAATTGGCGTCATTGTCGGTCGCAAGTACGTTGCCTGCGGTGTCCGTGCCGGCGAACGACGCCGTGGGAAGCGCGGTGACCGCTAGAGCGATGAGCGCGAATAAGATCGTGATGCGGCCCCACGCTTTACGGCGCTGGGTCGACGGGAATTGATTACAGGGCATAGTGAATCCTTCGTCAGATGCTCGACATGCACCTAACAGGGTACCCAACGCGTGGGCGCTCTAAAAGAACCTCTCGGTTGCATTTCGAAGGATGAGCCCGCGCCACCTACTTTTTGCGGTGCAAAAAGCGTGCGATGTCATCCTCGGTGGGGCTTTTGATATCAAAGCGCAGCGACAGCCAGCGTAGTCCCATGGTCACCACGACGCAAACGACCAGTACGACGACATTGCTGACCAAGCCGCTCATGACAAGGCAAACATAGCTTGCCGATCCGGCGATGGCCGCGATGGCATAGAAGTTGGTGCGCTGGAAGATACCCGGCACCACACCCATAAAACCATCTCGCAGCATGCCGCCGCCCACCGCGGTAAAAAAGCCCATCATGATGCACACCGCCGGCGCAAAGCCGTAGACCAGCGCCTTGTCTGCGCCGGTTGCCGCATAAATACCCACCGAGATGATATCGAGCAGGGGAATGAGCTTTTCGGGCTTGTCGACGATTGCCGGGAAGATGTAGATGATGGCCGCGGTGGCGATGGAGAGCGGGAGCGCCATCGGTTGGTTGAGGATGTAGACGTTGCCCACCTGCAGCGTCATATCGCGCAAAAGACCGCCGCCCAGTCCACAGACCACGGCGAGCGCGACGGCGCCCACCAGGTCGAGTTTGTGCTCGCGTGCGACCAACACGCCCGAGATCGATGCCGCGACGACGGCGAACATCTCGAGCCAAAACGGGATGGCAACCATGGCATCCGAGGCGTGTGCGGTAACGATCATAGCGGCGGCAACGGGCAAGATGGGGTCCTTTGAGTTACGGGTTTAGACAATGCCCGTACATAGTACATGTTCGGCGCCGATTGCGACCCTATTGCTCGGCAAACGGTCGGGACTGGGTACGGTCATAGGTTCCATGTTTGGGGATCCGGGTTGATGCTGAACGCGATGGGGGCGTGGTCGAATAGGAGGGATGTCCAAATTTTGAGCTCCGCTCAAAATTTATCCGGTCGGCTTGCGCCGACCGCGCTGCGCTAAAAACGCGCCACGGGCGCGTTTTCTTTACGCTCCGGGCCCTGGCGGGTTCGAATCCCTCCTCCTCCGCCGTGTTTGCTTGTTGGGGACTCAAAACAAAAAAGCTCCCATTCCCGGGAGCTTTCTCAACCAAAATGGCGGAGGAGGAGGGATTCGAACCCTCGTGACCTTATACAGGCCAAACGGTTTTCGAGACCGCCGCATTCAACCACTCTGCCACCCCTCCGCGTGGGGTAAAAACAAAGCAGGCTCGAAGGCCTGCTTTGGAATTAACTGGCGGAGAGTCAGGGATTTGAACCCTGGAGACGCTTTTGACGCCTACACGATTTCCAATCGTGCTCCTTCGGCCACTCGGACAGCCCTCCAATAAGCGAAAAAGTATTATACCGAATTTTTTATTCGCGTCTAGCCCTTCACATAATCAGCCCGCAAGAATGCGGTCATAATG
>USMR01000094.1 GCA_900555815.1 uncultured Collinsella sp. | reverse complement strand
GCACTTCGTCTCTTTTGGCCCGGGCATGACATTGTTGTCATGTCCGGGCTTTTGTGTTTAGCGCCTTTTTGTTTGGAGACAATGAAATTAGCAAGAACGTAAAGCTAGGAGGCGCTATGTGTACGAGTATTCGATTTACCGATAATTCTGGCCACATGTATCTGGGCCGCAATCTCGACTGGAGCTTTGACTACGGCCAACAGGTTCGCGTGATGCCGCGCGGGTTTCACATTCCGTATTCGTATATCGACGACGCGACAGCGGCGCACGCGGTGATCGGTATGTGCATCGATTACAAGAACTATCCCATGTTTTTCGATTGCGGTAACGATGCGGGTCTGGCTGTAGCGGGGCTCAACTTTCCCGGCTATGCCGAGTATGCCGAGGGCCCTGTCGACGGCAAGACCAATATCGCGGCCTATGAGTTTCCCCTGTGGGTGGCAGCGACGTTCTCGACGGTCGATGAGGTCGAGGCCGCGCTGCGCGACACGGTGATTGTCGCCAAATCTGCCGGAGAGGGGCTGGGCGTGTCGCTGCTCCATTGGATTATCGGCGACAGCCAGCGCAGCATCGTGGTCGAGATGATGGCTGACGGTCTGCATGTATACGACGATCCGGTCGACACCCTTGCCAACCAGCCGACCTTCCCGTGGCACATGGAAAACCTGCGCACCTATATCACCGCTACAAGCGATTTTCCGCAGACGGCGACATGGCGTGGCGCCGAGCTCAAGCCCTATGGAGCCGGTGCCGGCATGCGCGGCATTCCGGGCGATTGCTATTCGCCGAGCCGTTTTGTAAAGGCGGCGTACCTCAATGCCAATTACCCACAAAAGGAGAGCGAGACCGAAAACGTCGTTCGCATGTTCCGTTCGCTCGAGGGCGTGGTGATGATCGAGGGAGCGTCCAGGATGGGCGATGGCAAGTTCGAGAAGACTATCTACACCGGATGCTTTAGCGCGCGCACGGGCAATTATTACTACGCGATGTATGGGGATCCGTCGATTCGCTACGTGAGCCTGATGGATGCTGAGGGCGCGAGCCCCGATAGGCTCGTGGTTCCCGAGCCGCGTCGTTCGTAGCCGTTAGCTTTACTGCAATACAAGACGGCCCTGCATCTCCCGTGAGGTGCAGGGCCGCTGTCGTTGATTTGTGACGTCGCTAGAAGTTGGCGTCGTTGAGTTGTTCGCTCTCGAGGCCGTCGAGCTGTTGCTGTTCGGGCGTATCGGCGACGCTCTCGAGCAGCTCGGTGGGATCGACGTTCATGTCCCTACCGGCCTCGTTGCCGTTGACCAAGTCGTCCGAGAAGATGTCGACTTCCATTTCCTCGGCCTCTTCAATCTGAACTTCGAGCGGCACCTGGGTGCGCACGAGCTTAACGGCCGGGCGCATGCGGGCAAACAGCGGCACGTACTCGATGATGATGGCCGAGTTCTCAAGACCGTACCAGCGTGCCGGGCTTCCGCAGGCGCGGCGGACGGCGTACTTGATGGCCATCACGCGGTGGTCATTGCGGTTGATGTCCGTTTCGGGGGCAAGCATCTTGCGCAGCATACAAAAGCGGAAGTCACCCACGTTGCCACGCGTCTCGTAGATGGAGTAGGTGTGATGTTGCGGCGGCAGCTCGCCCGATGCCATCAAGTCGCCGACGATCTGGCGCAGGTAGGCGTTGATGCGCTGATTGACCTTAAAGCCCAGGTCCAAGCGCACGCGGAACAGGAAGTCTGTGCCAAAGGTCTCAACGGAATACTCGTGCGTATAGGGCTCGTCGGTAACATGCACGTTGATGAACCAATATGCCTTGGCGCGCTTGGGGTGCTTGTCCAGGATGGAATAGAGCACGTCGCGATCGAGCGTGAGCGGGTCGGGGCTGTTGGTGAGAAATACCAGATTGTCGGCGAGCACGGGATAGGTCTCGTCGTTGCGCAGGCGGTTGAGCTGGTCGATGTACTTGGAGACGGGCAGCAAAATCGTCTGCGTGCGCTCGATGGCGGTGCCGCGGCGCCACACGTACATAAGGCCAAACAGCAGTGCGGCCAGGAAGATCATGAGGTAGCCGCCGTCAAAGAACATGGTGAGGCACGAGGCGAAGAAGCACAGCTCAATGGCACCAAAGAGCAGGGCGAAGACGCAGGCGCCCAGCCTGTGCTTGAGGACGCCGGCGATGTAGCTCGTCAAAAGCGTCGTGGTCATGAGCATGGTCACGGTAATGGCGAGGCCGTAGGCGCTCTCCATGCGCTCGGAGTTTTGGAACAGCAGCACGATGAAGATACAGCCGACCCACATGATGTTATTGACGAGCGGAATATAGAGCTGACCCTTGGTGTCGCTGGGGTAGTGGATGCGCAGGTGCGGCATAAGGTTGAGGCGCGTTGCCTCGGATACCAGCGAGAATGAGCCGGTGATGAGGGCCTGCGAGGCGATGATGGCCGCCACGGCCGAAAGCACGATGGCAAAGGGGCGCAGGGGCTCGGGAAGCATCATATAGAACGGGTTAACGATATCCATCGCGAGCATCTGGGGGTTGGAGTTGTTGGCGAGCAGCCAAGCGCCCTGACCCAGATAGTTAAGGATGAGGGCCGCCTTAACAAACGGCCAGGATGCGTAGATGTTGGCTTTGCCCACGTGACCCATGTCCGAATAGAGCGCCTCGGCGCCGGTCGTCGACAGGAAGACAAAGCCGAGCACCATGATGCCCGAGTGGTTGATGGGCGAGAACAGGAACATGATGCCGCGGATGGGGTTGAGCGCGCGCAGGATGGACAGGTTGCCGAGCATGTTGAACAGGCCGGCGCCTGCCAGGAACAGGAACCACAACGTCATGAGCGGGCCGAACAGCTTACCGATCGACGAGGTACCGGCGCGCTGCATGGCAAATAGGCCGCAGATAATGATGATGGTGATGATGATGACGTTGGTCTGGCCGTCGCCCAGCAGCGCGTGGCCCCACTCGATGGTACGCAGGCCCTCGATGGCTGTGGTGACCGTGACCGCGGGGGTGAGGATGCCGTCGGCGAGCAGCGCCGCGCCGCCGATCATGGCGGGAAGGATCAGCCACGGCGCCACTTTGCGCACCAAGCTAAACAGGGCGAAGATGCCGCCCTCGTTGTGGTTATCGGCCTTCATGGCGATAACCACGTACTTGACCGTGGTCACGAGCGTCATGGTCCAGATGACGAGCGAAAGCGCTCCTAAGATCATGTCCTCGCTGACGGTACCGATGCCGCCGTTGTTGGCGACGATTGATTTCATGGTGTACATGGGGCTCGTGCCGATGTCGCCATAGACGACGCCGAGCGTAACGAGCAGCATGCCAGCGGAGAGGGGAATGGCTCCATGCCCGCCTTGACCACGCTGGTCTTGGGGGCTTGCCTCCAGTTTGTTGTGTGCCACGTGGACTCCCTTAGACATCCGGCTATCTGTCTAGGACAAAAAACTTTATGCCGTCTTTATACATACAAGAGCAGTTTGGCACATCGGGTTATTTTAGACAATAATCCCCATCTGGGGATTATTCATATACGCAGGTAGTATTTCAAAACAGGGGCTTTTAAGCACGTACTGTCTGGGCGATGCCAGCCTTGGCGTTTGCACGTTTGCCGGCGAGTTCGCAAAAAATCGCGCCGCCGATGATAAGCGCGGCGCCCATCAGGCGGACCGGTGTTATGGCTTCGCCCAAAAGGACGGCCGAGAACACGACGGCCGAAAGCGGCTCGAGGTAGCCGACGACCGCGACGGTCTGGACGGGCAGCTTGGCGACGGCACTAAAGTAGAGCAGGCAACCGATGCCGGTGTTGACGACGCCGAGCATGACGACGGCGCGCCAATCGATGCCGGCGGCAATGCTGGGGGAGAGGAACGAGGGAGCGCCCTGCGTGATGAGCGTGAGGACCAGCGCGGTCACAAAGGCGGCGCTCACCTGGAGCGCGGAGTTCTCGAGGCCTTCGATGTGTGGCGCACCCTTGCTAGCGATGACCATCAGCGCATAGCAAAATGCCGAGGCGATACCGCAGGCGATACCCGCAATGGGCATATTGCCGCCTAGACCTTGCGCTGCAATGAGAAAAGCACCACAAGCAACGGCGACAAAGCCGGCGATTTTGCCGCCGGTCAGCTTTTCGCCAAAGATGAGCGGGGAGAGCGCCATGACAATGATGGGGCCGCAGTAGTACAGCAGCGAGGATACGCCGACGCCGATCGTCTGGTAGGCGCGGAACAGAAAAATCCAGCTGGCGCCTAGCGCGGCTCCCGAGAGGAGGAGGGCTGCGGCTTCGCGGGGGCGAGATGGCGCCTGCAACTTATGGCGTTGGGTGATGGCGAGAATGGTGACAAGCGAGAGTGCGCCCAAAAACGTACGCAGTAGCACGATATCCGAGCTCGGCAGCGCGATGGCAGCGGCGATAATGCCGTTGGAGCCAAACAATAGCAATGCTGCTAAGTACGTAAACAGTCCGTTGTTCATGCGCTGACATCCCCTCTATATCCGAGCATCTTCACTATGGGTGAACTGGCTTTAGAAGAAAAGCGAATATAATGCATGGCTAACATGACAAAAACTCATGCAAAGATGGAGGGGTGCCGTGGAAACGAATATTCAAAAGATGCAGGTGTTGCTCGAGACCGTGCGCGCCGGCAGTTTTACGCGCGCCGCCGAGCGGCTGAGCTATTCGCAGTCGGGCGTGAGCCGTATGGTGGCCGATCTTGAGGCCGATTGGGGCTTTAAGGTGCTCGACCGCAGTCGCGAGGGCGTAGTGCGCTCTGCTGACGGGCGGCAAGTTATGCCGGCGGTCGAGGCGTTATGCGAGGAATTTGTTCGTTTGCAGCGACGGGTGGATGAGATGCGTGGGCTCATGCGCGGCAAAATCTGCATCGGTACGTTTTCGAGTGTGGCGACCCACGTGCTGCCGCCGGTGATTGCGCGCTTTCGCGCCGATCACCCGGACGTCGATTATGAGTTGCTGATGGGTGATTACTCAGAGATTGAACAATGGGTGGCGGAAGGGCGCTGCGATCTGGGCTTTATCCCGCGTGAGCCCCGAGAAAACGGCATGACATCGCGGTCTTTGGTGCGCGACGAG
>USMR01000093.1 GCA_900555815.1 uncultured Collinsella sp. | reverse complement strand
GACGGCAAGCTCGAGCAGCTCATGCGCGGCATGTTCCACAACGTGGACGACACCGCCAAGGAGTACGGCCAGGAGGGCAACTTCGTCATGGGCGCCAACATCGCCGGCTTCCTGAAAGTCGCCGACGCCATGCTCGCCCAGGGCGTCTGCTAAATCTTCGCTCGACATAGCATGCGATAAGGCTCCCAGCTATCTGGCTGGGAGCCTTTTCTATTCCGGAGGACTCCTCATAACTTGCGGTGATATACGGACTGTTTTGCGTTCCAGAACGGCTAATCAGTCCGTATATCACCGCAAGTTATGGATGGGTGGGTGGATTTTGTCCTAAAACGGTGTGCGGCCCCTCGTTTGGTACACTTAAAAGTACTGGACAAGTGAAGAGATGGGGGAGAACGTGCTCAAGTTCGGTACCTACGTCCGTGTTGGAAACGCGGCCGAAGCCTATGAGCTCTTACAGAAGAACCGCAACAACAAGATTGTGGGAGGCGGCATCTGGATGCGCCTGGGTTCGCGTCGCGTGGCGACGGCGATTGACCTTTCGGCCTGCGGACTCGATCAGATCGAGGAGACCGAGACCGAGTTTCGCATCGGCGCCATGTGCACCCTGCGCCAGCTCGAGCGCCATGTCGAGCTCAACGCGCTTGTCAACAACGTCTTTGAGTTCGCCGTCCACGATATCGTGGGCGTGCAGCTGCGCAATACCGCCACGGTGGGCGGCAGCATCTACGGCCGCTTTGGCTTCTCGGACGTGCTCTCGGCTTTTCTGGCGCTCGATTCCTATGTTGAGCTGACGGGCGCCGGTCGCGTGCCGCTCGCCGAGTTTGTCGACATGGGTTACGTGCGCGACGTGATCGAGCACATCGTGGTCGTCATGCACGATTACCGTGCGAGCTACGAGGCCGTGCGCAAGGCCGCGACCGACTTTCCCTCGCTGAACGTTACCGCCGCCTGGTGGGACGGCTCCTGGCACGTCACCGTGGGCGCCCGCCCGCTGCGCGCGACCTTGCTGCAGGGCGAGGCGTGTGGCCTTACCGGCGAGCGGCCTTCCGAGGACGAGCTGCGTGCCCTGGCCGCGTCCGTACGCGCGCTGAGCTACGGCACCAACCTGTGGGGCTCGGCAGACTACCGCCGTCGCATCTCGGCCCCGCTCGCCATCCAGGCTGTGCGTCGCGCCGCCGGCATCGAGCTTTCGGCCGCGCTTGCCCGCGAGCTCGAGACCGTGCAAGTGCCTAAGTTCGCCACGGACGAGTATTCCTGCCGCCGCGTGCCCGGCGTCGATTCTAGTGAGGTGCGCTAATGGCTGCCAAACTCATCGATCTTTCCTTTACGCTCAACGGCCGCAAGGTCAAGGTTCAGATTGCCCCCGACACCATGCTCTTTGCGCTGCTGCGCGAGCAGGGCTGCGCGTCGGTGCGCTGCGCCTGCGAAACCACCAACTGCGGCCTGTGCACGGTGTGGCTCGACGGCGACCCGGTGCTGAGCTGCTCGGTTCCCGCCGCGCGCGTCGAGGGCCACACCATCACCACGCTCGAGGGCCTCAAGGCCGAATCCGAGGCGCTGGCCCGTGCGATGGCTGCCGAAGGCGCCGAACAGTGCGGTTTTTGCGCCCCCGGCCTCATTATGAACGTGCTGGCGCTCGCCCGCGCCGCCAAGGAGGACCCGAGCCTCGTCGCCACGCGCGAGGAGCTGTCGCGCCAGCTGGCCGGCAACCTCTGCCGCTGCAGCGGCTACGAGAGCCAGCTGCGCGCCATCGTCCGCTTCCTCAACGAGTCCGGCGTGCAGGTGGGCTTTGAGATGCCCGAGCTGCCCGTCAACGACACGAGCTCCGACGGCGTCTCCTACAAGCAGATCACCCACAAGCAGCCCAAGAAGGACTCGAAGGCCCTGCTCGAGGGCCGTCCCGTCTACACGGGCGACATGGTGCCCGCCGGCGCGCTCATCGTCAAACTCAAGCGCAGCCCCTATGCCCGCGCCAAGATCCGCTCCAGTGATACGTCGCGCGCCCTGAAGGTGCCCGGCGTGGTGGGCGTCTACACCTACGAGGACGTGCCCAAGCGCCGCTTTACCATCGCTGGCCAGAGCTATCCGCAGCCGAGTCCCTACGACCGCCTAATTCTCGAGAACCTCGTCCGTTACCAAAACGAGGAGGTGGCGATCGTCGCCGCCGAGACCGAGGAGGCCGCCGACAAGGCGCTCAAGCTCATCAAGGTCGACTACGAGGTGCTTGAGCCGCTGCTCGACTTTACCCGGGCGCTCGATAATGACATCGTGGTCCACCCCGAGGGTGACGTGACCTTTATGTTCCCGCAGGGCGGCGACGTTCCGCGCAACCTGGTGTGCAGCGGTACCAGCGATTATGGCGACCTGGACGAGGCCTTCGCCCAGAGCGACATTGTCTTTACCCGCACTTACACCAGCCAGGCAACCCAGACCGCGCCGATGGAGCCCTTCCGTGCCTTCGCGACCACCGATGCGTTCGGGCGTATCTCGGTGACCACCTCTACGCAGGTGCCCTTCCACGTGCGCCGCATGGTCGCTCAGTCGCTCGATATCCCGCAGTCGCAGGTGCAGGTCATTAAGCCGCGCATCGGCGGCGGCTTTGGCTCCAAGCAGACGGGCTGCTGCGAGATCTTCGTGGCGTTTGTCACCCAGCAGACCGGCCGTCCGAGCTATTGCTGCTACACCCGCGAGGAGACCATCACCGCGGGCAACTCGCGCCACCAGATGCAGATGACCGTTAAGCTGGGCGCCATGAACGACGGCACCATCACGGCCATCGACCTGCATACGCTGTCCAACGCCGGCGCCTATGGCGAGCATGCCACCACGACGATCGGCCTTTCCACAAGAGCCTGCCTATCTACAACCACGTGAAGGCGAGCCGCTTTAGCTGGGACGCCGTCTACACCAATACCAACCGCGGCGGCGCGTATCGTGGCTACGGTGCCACCCAGGGCCAGTTTGCCGTGGAGAGCGCCGTCAACGAGCTCGCCGACATGCTGCACATGGACCCGGCCGATCTGCGCCTTAAGAACATCGTACGCGAGGGCGAGATCATGCCGCAGTACTACAACGAGAAGCTCAACGCCTGCGCACTCGACCGCTGCCTGCTGCGCGCGATGGACATGATCGGCTGGCGCGACAAGCCGCTGGCCGTGGACCTGGGCGACCGCGTGCGCGCCCTGGGCTGCGCGCTCACCATGCAGGGCTCGGGCATTTCTAACGTGGACATCGCCGGCATCGACATGCGCCTGGAAGAGGACGGCTTCATTACCATCGGCACCGGCGCCACCGATAACGGCATGGGCGTCGATACGATTCTGGCGCAGATTGCCGCCGAGGAGCTGGGCGTGGAGAGCTCGCTCATTGTGGTGCGCGGTGTGGATACCGATGTGTCGCCGTTCGACGCCGGCTCGTACGCGAGCTCGGGTACGTACGTGACGGGCCTTGCAGCCAAGAATGCCGCGACCGAGCTGCGCGAGAAGATCTGCGCCAAGGCCGCCCAGATGTGGGACGTGGACGCCGCCGATGTGGTCTTTGATGGTCAGTATGTGCGCCTGTCCGACGAGCGTGCCGCGCGCGAGCAGAACCGCTACCTCACGCTGCGCGACTTTGCCAACCTGTGCGTCAAGAACATCGCGGGCGGTGACGCGCTCACCTCGCATGCCTCTGCCTGTCTGCCCGTTTCGCCTCCGCCGTTTATGGCCGGCATCGCCGAGGTCGAGGTCGACAAGGCCACCGGCAAGGTGACCGTTGTGGACTACGCGGCGGCCGTTGACTGCGGCACTGTGATCAACGAGGCGCTCGCGCGCGTCCAGGCCGAGGGCGGCATTGCCCAGGGCATCGGTCACGCGCTCTACGAGATTGTCGAGCACGACGACCGCGGCCGCCTGCGCACCGGCAACTTTATGAGCTACAAGCTGCCCACGCGCCTGGATATCGGCAGCATTCGCGTGGCCTTTGAGCCGAGTTACGAGCCGACGGGCCCGTTTGGCGCCAAGTCGATCGGCGAGGTCGTCATCAACACGCCGCTCGCCGCCGTGGCCTCGGCCGTCGCACACGCCACCGGACATCAGGTTCGCTCGCTGCCCATCACGCCCGAGAAGGCCCTGCTGGGGGAGTAGCGGGTCAGCGAACAAGTCGTAATTGGCGGGGCGGGGCAACTCGTCCCGCCTTTTGTACTCGTGGTGAGGTCGTGAGCCTGTAAAACGTGTGCGTGCGCTTGTCGCTCGTATCTGCTATCATTCCTAGTCTGTGCGCTCATGCGGGCGTGGCGGAATTGGTAGACGCGCCAGATTTAGGTTCTGGTGGGATTCCCGTGAAGGTTCGAGTCCTTTCGCCCGCACCAACGCACCCGCGTCGGTTTATGCCCTCGCGACGCTTGTTGCATAAAGGTACCAGCACCTCAGATAAGCTGGGCAGTATGAGGAGGAACGTGTTGAACATCACCGCTTCTGACGTCAAGGACGCCAAGCTCACCGCTACGGTCACCATCCCGGCCGCCGACGTCGACGCCGCGATCAAGAAGGCCTACAAGGACACCGCCAAGAAGTACCGCTTCCCTGGCTTCCGTGCCGGTAAGGCTCCCCGTCCGGTCATCGACTCTGCTCTTGGCGCCGAGGCTACCCTCGCTCAGGCCACCAACGACCTGATCGCCGCCAACGAGCCCGCCGTCCTCAACGAGCTGGACATCGTTCCCACCAAGAGCGGTGACTACAAGTAGCTCGACCTCGCCAAGGATCACGAGGACTACACCTACACCGTCGAGTTCTCCCTGCGTCCTGCTGCCGAGCTCTCCTCCTTCGACGCCGTCGAGATCGAGATGCCCCCTGCGGAGGTCACCGAGTCCGAGATCAACAACCAGGTCGAGATGCTCCTCAACTACCGTGCCACCTTCGAGGACGTCGAGGGTCGCGCCGTCGAGGCTGACGACTACGTCACCGTCGACCTCAAGGCAGTCGAGAACGCCGACAACTTCGCCGCCGAGGGCCGCATGCTCATCGCCGGCAGCGACAGCAACCCCGCAGAGTTCAACGAGGCCTTGATCGGCGCCAACGTTGACGACGTCAAGCCCGTCACCTGGACCGACGAGGCCGAGGAGGGC
>USMR01000092.1 GCA_900555815.1 uncultured Collinsella sp. | reverse complement strand
GCTCAACCGTTTGGAGGATCGCACCAAGGTCGTGGCCAAGAGCGTGCCGATCCGCATTCCGTATCGCGAGACCATTCGCCGTACGGCAAGCGCGCAGGGCCGCCACAAGAAACAGACTGGCGGTGCCGGTCAGTATGGCGACTGCTGGCTGCGCGTTGAGCCGCTCATTGGGCCCGACGGCACGAGCGATGGCTATGAGTTTGTAGACGAGGTCGTGGGTGGCCGCATCCCGCGCTCGCTCATCCCCGCCGTGGACAAGGGTGTCCAGGAGACCATGAAGGACGGCATCATTGCCGGCTACCCGCTCACGGGCATTCGCGTGGCTGTGTACGACGGCTCGTATCACAGCGTCGACTCCAACGAGATGGCGTTCCGCGCGGCGGCTCGCATCGGCCTGCGCAAGGCGTGCGCCGATGCCGACCCGGTGGTGCTGGAGCCCATCGAGGAAATCACGGTGACTATTCCCGAGAGCTACGCCGGCGCCGTGATGGGTGACATCTCGGCATCGCGCGGTCGCGTGACGGGCATGGAGACCGATGAACGCGGCGACACCGTGGTCATCGCCCAGGCACCTCTCGCCGAGCTGACGGATTACTCGACGCGCCTGCGCTCTATCACGCGCGGCACGGGTGACTTTACCATGAAGCCCGCAGGCTATGAGCAGGTGCCTTATGACGTTCAGGCCAAGCTGGTCGAGCGCTATGAGGAGGGCCGCGCCAAGTAGCGTGTGGCGTTGCCTGCAATGTGGACGCTGACGAAAAGGCCGCCCTGGGTAATCCAGGGCGGCCTTTTTTGATCCCATGGGGACGGAGGAAAACGAATCATTTTTGGGTTACGGGCGGTGCGGTCGGCACTAGTCTCCGGATGCCTGGTTGCGGCCGGTGGCGTAGTCGATCTGCACGTGCGGCTGCAGGTTGTAGCAGTACACGTGGAAGCAGAGGGTCTTGCCGTGGTCCTCGACCGATTGCGCCTCAAGGCGCACGCCGCGGCAGACAAGCTCCTCTTCGTTATACATGGGCGTGACGCGATAGAGCACGTGGTTGCCCGTATCGCGAATATAGTTGAGAATCTGCTCTTCAAACGGCAGCATACCCGTCTCGTTGAGATAACGCGTGCCGGTGAGGAGATTCTTGCGGTTGGCGTTTTCGCCGCAGAGCGACCAGGCGATGAGATGGCAGCGGTTGTAGAGGCTCTGGCCCGGAATAAAGTCGTAGCGCTGCTGGCGCCATCCAGCGGGATGGATACGCGAGATATCGCCGCGCTCGCCTTGACCGAGTGATTCGGGGCCCACGCAGGCGAGCGCTTTGCGGGTGCGGCCCAGGCTGTCGAGCTTGGAGAACTTCTTAAAGCAGCCCTCTTCTGTAGCGCGCTCGTATTCATCGAGCGTGAATGATGGTGTGCCGAGCGGGTGCGTGCTGTCGGCGCGCAGGGCAACATAGGGGTTGCCCGCGTAGTCGGGAATGCTGCTGAGGTATACGCCGCGGGCGCGGTTGAGGTCGGGGTTTTCGACCTCGTCGATGGGGGTGGCGGCGCTGTCCGCGGAAGCGCCGTCGCCGGTGTCGGTTGCGGCGGAATCGGAGCCATCGCCAGAGTCCTGGCTGTTTTGAGGGTCCGGGGAGCTCGCCGTTCCTGATTCGAGCCGATCGACCAGGTCCGCCTCGTCGTCGGTGCGGCTGGGACTTTCGTTTTGTTTTTCGGCCAGAGCTGCCGCCTGTTCATCACTTTGCGGCGACAACAACTTGGGCGCTCCGTCGAGCGACCCTGTGAACAGCGCAAACCCCAGCACCACGGCGGTGCCGATGGAAAGTACTTGCTTGTAGGCGGACTTGCGCGACATGGAGGCTCCTGGATGGACGGTTGGGAGTCTACCAGTCTAGCAGGAGCCAGCAGGGGCCGTTCTGTCGAACAAATACTTAAGATTTGGGATAAATGCTACGGATTCATTTGCCTCATATGGAGCTGCGGCGGTTGTGAATGTGGGGCTATTCAGCGTTTCCCCAGATAAAACCTGCCAAAATAAACCTGTCCCTTTTTGGCAGGTTAATCGGGGGACTATTTCACCGCAACTTAGGGCACGGTTAGGGAGTGTGCACCTTAAAGAGTGGTGCCCTTGATTAGAGAGGTCGCGCTCGTCTCTCTAATTGTCTCTCTAAAGAGAAAGCCAGTTAAAGAGATAACATTGGGCTATCTAACAGTGAATTCGATACATCTCTCTAAATGTCTCTCTAAAATAAGGTGCTTATCTCTCTAAAGTTAGAGAGATATACTATACTTTAGAGAGATAAATCTATCGTTTTAGAGAGACGGAATGCCAATGCTGCTGGATGAACCTCTTGGCCTTATCGTTGAGCGCCTTCGCAGGCGGGGGACTGATGACGCATCGGTAGAAGTTAAAGCCTGCACGAATAAATTGAGCGCAGACGTATGGGAGACAGTGAGCGCTTTTGCGAACACTGCGGGTGGGCTCATTATTTTGGGCCTGAACGAGGCCGAAGGATTTGTTCCTTCGGCTAACTTTGCTATCGATAGGGTGCGCGATCAGTTTGTTTCGGGTATCGGAGACGGAGGCTCAGCGGCAGTGGTGACCCATGCGCCACGGTACGAGCTTGATCGAGGCGAGGTCGACGGGCTCCAGGTGCTTCTGGTGCGCATCTTTGAACTTGAGCTTAAAGCGAAGCCTTGCTATATCGGCGCGCGCGGCGTGCAGAACGGTAGCTACAAGCGCGTGGATGATAAAGATATCAAGATGTCACCCGCTGAGCTATATGAGCTGCAGAGTGCGTTGCTTCCGAGCGATGCAGACGGCACGGTGGTTTCGGAGGCAACAGTCGAGGATTTGGATCCAGATGTCGTGCGGTCTATTATCGCAAATCGCCGGCTGCAGACCCCCCGCGTTTTGCGCGGGGCCGATACGCTGGAAAAGCAGCTGGTCAGACTCAATATCACTACAAAGGATGGTGCGGTGAAGCTCGCAGGGCTTCTGTCGGCGGGATTTTACCCCCAGCAGTTCTATCCCAAACTCATGATTGATGTCGCCGTTCATTCCGATGTGGAAAAATCTGCACCCGGGCAACCCCGGTTTATTGACCGCCAGTTGTGCGATGGCCCGATTCCGGCTTGCTTCGAAGATGCCCTTGTCGCGATTGGACGGAACTTGCGCAAAGCGGCGATAGTGCAAGGCGCTGGCAGAAGGGAGGATTGGGAAGTTCCCCAGGAGGTTTTGCGCGAGGCCTTGGCAAACGCCTGCATCCATCGAGAATATTCGCCCATGTTTGTGGGGCAGGCCGTGAGTGTCGATATCTATCCAGACAGAATAGAGATCAAAAACCCCGGTGGGCTTTGGGGCGGAAAGACGGTGGACAATCTTGCAGACGGGGAATCGCGCTGCCGAAACCCAAAGCTCATGAGCCTAATGGGGGCGACGCCGTTAGAGCATGCCGAGGGGCCCGTTGCAGAAAGCCAGGGATCTGGTATCCCGGCTATGATTCGCGAGATGGAGTCTCGTTCGCTTGGAAGGCCGAAATTTATCGTTAAGGCCGATTCGTTTACGGTGCTGCTTTCCCGGCACGGGGCGGAGCTTGCTGAAAACCGCACGTGGATTCAGAGCCATGTGGGCACCGAGCTGACGGATCGCGAGGAAACATTGCTCATGTTTATGCGGGAGCATGGGTGCGTATGCGATGTTCAAAAAATACGAGAGGCCCTGAAGTGGGATTCGGATGACATTCGCCTGATCTGCGGGAATCTTGTCGATAAACATGTCCTGTCAAAATGTGGCAAAGACACGTTTGAGATTATCGATATGAGCAGAGAATCGTCAGCTTCGACAGCGGATAGGATCCTGGAGGCTCTCAGAGCCGAAGTGGATATGACGGCGCGAGAAATAGCGGTTGCATCGGGGGTCAAAATTTCGTCCGTCCGCTACCATCTGCCAAAAATGGCGGATAAAGGACTCATCGAAGTAATGGGTTCATCGACGAGCCGCAACCGCCGCTATCGGAAGAAGTAGATGCAGCCGAGTCGCCCCTCTTGTGTCTCTCGAAGTGAGATGGGTGCTAGGGGGGGGCGACTGCCTCGCGATATTTCCCCAGATAAAACCTGCCAAAATAAACCTGTCCCTTATTGGCGGGTCAGTTAACGCAGTGCAGGTTGAGCATATGCGAGCGAGCGGTCTCCGGGTGCGGTAAGGTGACGTGAAACAAGCGGGCGCTGACCTTTTGGTCGCGCCCGTGAAGTTGAACGTCAGATTGCCGTGTCCGGAGCCCGCGCAGCGCCGAGCAGTTACGCCGTTTGTAAAACGGCGTAACCTAAAGGTTCATGTTGCCGTGAATGTAGGGGGTGACCTCGGGGGAGATATGGTCGCAGCCCAGCTCGCGCAGCGCGGACTCGATGGCGGCGGGCAGCGGGGTCTTGCCCTTGTCGTCGACGGCGTTGCCACCGAGGGCAGCAATCTTGGCGACATCTGCGGGTGCGGCCTCGATATGCATGCAGCCGCCGACCAAGCGCGCGCGTACCTGTGCCAGATCAAGATCGTGCAGGTAATCCTCGCAGGCGCGGATTAAATCGACCTTCTCGCGTGTAAGCTCCTCGCCCGTGGGGACGCGGGTGGCAAGACATGCTCCCGCCGGCAGGTTCCAAACGGGATAGCCCCATGCGCGCAGCAGCTCGCGCTCTTCGTCCTTGGTAAAGCCGACCTCCATAAGGGGTGAGCGTACGCCGAGCTCTTCTGCCGCACGCATGCCGGGGCGGTAGTCACCGCGATCGCTTGCATTGCTGCCATCGATGACGGTGGGAAAGCCGAGCGACTTGGCGTGGTTGACGATGGCGGTAAAGCCGGCGTGCTTGCAGTGGTAGCAGCGATTAGTATCGTTGCAGGCTACTTGGGGGAGCTGCAGCTGATCCACCGAAAGATTGAGCACGGGGAGCTTAAAATGCGGCCCCTCATTGGCCTGCCCATCAACGGACTGCTCAAACGAAGCCTGCTCGGGCGTGCCGATGAGCGGCGTGGTGAGATGGACGAGGAGGGTATTGGTAGGCATGATGCGGGCGCATACGGCGGCCAAAAAGCTGCTGTCGACGCCACCGGAAAACCCGATAGCCACGCGCCCGTATGC
>USMR01000091.1 GCA_900555815.1 uncultured Collinsella sp. | reverse complement strand
GTGAGGCATTCGAGGAGGCGATTTTCCGCTGGGTCGATTCGGGTCGCACCGTCGTCATGACCACACAGGTCCCCGAAGAGGGCCTCGATCTGGGCGTTTATGAGGTCGGCCGCGCTTACGCCGATCATCCGGGCATCCTGCGCGGCGATGACATGACCACCGAGACGCTCGTGGCCAAAACCATGTGGGCGCTCGGCCAGTCACGCGATGCGGCTGAGATTCAGCGTCTGTTCTACAGCCAAGTCAACCACGACCGCATCCCGATGGCGTAATATCTAAGGCAGCTCCACTTATCGCAACCTTAAACGACAGGTGGTCCCCCTCGGGCCGTGCAAAAATCGGAGTATTCTGCAATTTCTCCGCCGGAGGCATAGAATCGACCGATTGTTAGACGAACTTTTAGGACGAGGGTTCCGTCTAGTAAATATTTATTCCTCATTTTTATTTAGTATGTGGATTAACTACTGCCAAAAAGGCAAAGCCAGCCGCTCGAGCTACCATCTACGGCCAAACTGGTGCTGAATACTCGCGATTTTGCACATCGCAACCAGGGGGACCCGCCCAAAGAGCGTCAAATACAGCGGGGAACGCCCTATCCGATACCCTCGAGAAGCTCTGACACCGTCATGCCGAGTGCGGGCGCGATCTTAAATAGAACCTTGAGCGTGAAATTTGCCGTCCCATCTTCGATTCGGTCGAGGTAGGGTCGGCTGATTCCTGTCGCCACACAAAAATCAACCTTGGAGATACCAAGGTCCCTGCGTGTCTCTTCGACCCGCCTGCCAAGAATCTGTTTCGCACGTTCGTCCATGCAGCCGAGTTTGAAATGGAGCCGAACATAAACGTAAACTATAGTTTACGTTTTCCCGAATACACAGGAGTTTTCTATGTCGGGTTCTTCGGTCCGCATGTACCGAGCCACGCTTCGCACAAACAGCGCGCCGCCCAAGCTCGTCGTCGTTGAAGCTGAATGCCTTTCGCCCGATGAGCGCACAGCATTTGCATTGCTATCAAGTCGCGTCGCCGCCGTTCTGGTCCCTTGCCCGGCGCGAGGTGAACTTGCCATCCGATGCCAAACGCACGGCTGCTCGCTCAATCAGGCTGCCGTAATCGCAACCAGCCAACGCGGCCTGCCGCTCCTTTTAAAAGCCGGCATAGCACTCGCCCTTCGCGGCGCCGGATACGAAAACGAGGCCGCCGCCGATGCAGTCTTTCAACCACGATCGAGCGGCGGCCTCGCAGCAGCCATCGAATATGCTTGCAGGCTCGTTGCCTAAAAGGACAAGCTAGAAACCAAAGCCAAAGCCCGTTCCGGTAATCGCCGAGTACATAAAGTAAACGTTGATCACGTTGAGGAACACACCCGTAATGCAACCGTTGCGCAGGTAGCGCTCGCACACGATGCGCGCCATGGCGGCGGAGTCGTCATTGTTCTTGGCTTGGCGTCCCGCCGTAAAGTACGTCGCCACGCTCAGCAGCAGATTGAGTACCGGCAGTGCCAGCAGCTCGTAGCTCTTACCCCAGCGCGTCACCTCGCCGGCGGCGTTAAACTTCGTTGCCACCTCGGGGCCAATGTTGGGGATAACACACGCTGCGACCACCAGCGGAATCACCGCAAGTACGAGCAGCGCAATACCCATGTAGCCAGCTTTTTTGCCATATTTGAACATATGCGTCGTCCTTACACGTTAAAGCGGAAGTGCACGACGTCGCCATCGGCCATGACATAGTCCTTGCCCTCAATACGCAACTTGCCGGCGGCCTTGGCGCCCTGCTCGCCGCCGAGCTCGATGTAGTCGTCGTAGCCAATGACCTCGGCCTTAATAAAGCCGCGCTCAAAATCGGTGTGGATGACGCCAGCGGCCTGCGGGGCGGTCGCGCCCTGACGAACCGTCCAGGCCTTGACCTCCATCTCGCCGGCCGTAAAGAACGACTGCAGGCCGAGCAGCTTGTAGGCAGCCTGAGCGAGCACGTCCAGGCCGGGCTGCTCCAGGCCCAGGCTCTCCAGGTAGTCGGCGGCGTCCTCGGGATCGAGCTCGGAAAGCTCTGCCTCGATCTTGGCGCAGATGGGCAGCGGCTTGACACCATCGATGGGCGCCAGATCGTCGTTGAGCATATCCTCGTCCACGTTGGCCACATACAGGATGGGCTTCATGGTGAGCAGGAACAGCCCCTTGGCGGCGGCACGCTCCTCGTCGGTCATCTCCATGGATGCGGCGCGCTTGCCCTCGTTGAGCCAGGCAAGCAGGCGCTTGGCAACCTCGAACTTGGGCATGAGCTCCTTGTCGCGCTTGGCCTCCTTCTCGAGCTTAGGCAGCTGCTTCTCGAGCGTGCCCATGTCGGCCAGGATGAGCTCGGTCATGATGGTGTCGGCATCGCCGGCGGGATCGACGAACTCGCCCGTGCGGCCCACCTCACGCATGACGTTGGGGTCCTTAAAGTAGCGCACGACCTCGCAGATGGCGTCGGTCTCGCGAATGTTGGCCAGGAACTGGTTGCCCAGGCCCTCGCCCTCGTTAGCGCCCTTCACCAGACCTGCGATGTCGACGAACTCGACCGTCGCCGGCACAATGCGACCCGGGTTGACGATGTCGGCGAGCTTTTGCAGGCGGCTATCGGGCACATCGACGATACCCACGTTGGGGTCGATCGTGGCAAACGGGTAGTTGGCGGCAAGGCCGGTCTTTTTGGTAAGCGCGGTGAACAGCGTCGACTTGCCCACGTTGGGCAGGCCCACGATACCGATGGAAAGGGACACGACAGCTCCTTTTGGTACAGGTACTTCAAACTGCATAAGTATAGCGCCGCCGCAGCATCCGGGCGAATCCGGACACCGCGGCGGCGCAAATGAAGCAAAGATTGGGGTCGCTGGCTAGTCCGCGAGCTTCTCCACCTGATCGAGCATCTTGTCGAGCTTGGCCTTTGCTTCGGCCTTGACCTTCTCAGCTTCTTCGTGAGCCTTCGCCTTCTGGGCGGCCTTTTCCTCGGCCTCGGGGTCGACGACGACCAGATTGGACGCGTCATGCTCAACCAACTTGAGCGCATGCTCGGGGCACACCTTGACGCAGGCACCGCAGCCCAAGCAATACGTCGACTCCAACGCAAAGCGGCCGCTTCCCACCAAATCGCAGGCGAACGTGGGGCATACATTGACGCACTCGCCGCACGACGTGCACTTGTCAAAATCGCACTCCGGCGTGCTCACCTGCATGTTCTGGGCAAGCTCGGGGTGGTTTTGCAGCGTCGAGAGCACCAGCTGGCGCCCGTGCGTGAGCGAACGGCGGCGCTTGGTCGTCGTGGTACCGCACATGGTGTTGAGCGTGCGCTCAAGCTGCGTGATCTGGTGACGGTGGGCCTTCAACTTCTGCGTCACCGAGGCCAGTGCCGCAGTCGCCGGATTGAGCTTGGTCACCGTCAGGCCCGTGGTGCGGGCAATCTTTTCCATGTACTCCTTGCGCTCGTACTCGCGGCGCTTATGGCATTTGAGGCTCTTGGAGTCGACCTCCAAGCCCATACCCGTGCCGGACCACTCCTCGGCCTTCGCAATCGCCTCGCCAAGAATGTCCTCACCGCCGGTGTTGCGGCACTTATCGCACACGCCCAACGGCAGGTAGACGCTCACGTTGGGATAGTCGGCCAGTACCGAGAACCAGGTCTCGGCCGTAATATCGCCCACGCAGGCGACGACGACCTCGTTTTCGCGCGGCATGCGCTTAAGGGCGCGCGTGCAGGTAACGTAGGCGGTCTCGTGGCTCGTAGCAGCAGAGACGATATCGTCATACAGGTTTTTGGGCGCCAGACGCGGCGAGATGATCGCCTCGGTCGGGCAGGCAGCGGCGCACAGACCGCACTTGCGGCAGGAGTCGAGGATCTCGATGGCGTCTTCCTCGACCTCAATAGCGTTGACCGGGCACACGTCCATGCACGCGGTGCAGCCGCTCTTTTCGTTTTTGCAGGTCAGGCACGGAATGGTGTTGCCGCGCGGACGCTCCTTGTAGTCAGCAGGATTCCACTGCGGCGCCGACGGATCGAGTGCATCGGTCACGCCGCCAAGCGGGTTTTTAAGAAAGTCGAAACCCTTGCTGATCTCGATAATGTCATCAAACAGATCGTGTTCCTGCGCCATGCGCGGCCCCTCCCTGAGCAGTGCAAACAAGCAAGAGATAATGATACGCTATCGGCCCACACCTCGGGCAAATTACACGCGGTGCACCTTGAGGGAAATA
The DNA here is from genome assembly GCA_900555815.1 of uncultured Collinsella sp. Classification (GTDB taxonomy): domain Bacteria; phylum Actinomycetota; class Coriobacteriia; order Coriobacteriales; family Coriobacteriaceae; genus Collinsella. Next base: position 905 of record USMR01000091.1, on the reverse strand, counting down.
ACCCATGGCCTATCGCCGCCCCGATTGCACAAGGTCAATCAAGCGCCAAGCTATGCCTCGCACATGAGCTGCACGAGCTTCTGTTTGGTCACCTTGGCCTGCTCGTTGGCCATATTGCGCTCGTTTCTAAAGACCGCATTCGCAACGCTCAGCAAATCGGCATCGGAAATCTCGCTGCACGGACCGTCCATCGAAGCCGCCGTGGGGCATACGCACAACGGCAACTCGGCATAAAACGCAACGGCCTTGGCGATATCGAGCATCTTGCCGCCGCCAATACCCACCACCATGTCGCAATACTCGGCCTGGGCTTCCTTGGCCATTTCGACAACGGCCTCTTCCGTACACGGACCGTCATAAATCTTAAAGAACGGCTCGCTTAGATCTTCGTCCAGAAATCCATCGACGATCTGCTTGCACAGCCGATCCTCGGTGCCCTGGTCAAACAAGACATAGGCAGCGCAGCCCAACCATGACAAATACCTGCCCTGGCGCGAAAGCTCCCCCGGTCCCTGAACATACCGACCGGGGCCGCCATAAACCATAGGAAGCGCCATACGAGAATCCACCCTTCATCAAACAACGATGGGTGCAAAGTACCCTGACCCCTTTGCACCATAGCAAAAAGGGGCAAAGCCATCTGTTGGCTTTGCCCCTTCCTTAGCTTGATTTACTCATCCATGAGATAGTAGTGGCCCAGTGCGTCGGCACCCAGGATGGCGTTTGCGACCATCTCGGGCGTCACCTCAAACGGCATATTGCACATGGTGTCCTCGGGCGCGCACGCGGCCTCGGCAACAATCATGGCCTGCTCGCGCGTAAGCTCGGCAACGCCAAGTTCCTTCATCGTGACCGGCAGGCCCAGCTCAATGCAGAAGCCCAAGACTTCCTCGAGCTTCTCGGTC